>JAKSRN010000454.1 GCA_024403585.1 Lachnospiraceae bacterium
GCTTCCTATCTTCAGGAGCCTTTGATTCAGAAAGCAAAAAGTAAAGGATTAGAGACACATGTATTCGCCTGGGCTGCAGGTGATGTGGGCGAGAAAAGCGCGGATGTTTTTTATCCGATCAGTATTATTGAGAAGGAAGAGATCCTTGCAAAATGTAAGGAAATCGGAGTGGACGGTATCTGTACCATCGCTTCTGATCTGGCAGCAATTACGGTAAATTATGTGGCTGAGAACATGGGACTGACAGGTAACTCTATGGTATGTACACTTGTTTCAACCAATAAACATGAGATGCGTAAATGCTTCGCAGAGAACAACTGTCCATCACCGAAGAGTTTAAAGGTTACTTCTGTGGAAGAGCTTGATCTTGAGAATCTTGAATTCCCTGTGATCGTGAAACCGGTAGACCGTTCCGGAAGCCGTGGTATCACAAAAGTTGAAAAAGCCGAGGATCTGGCAGAAGCAATCGAGCGTTCAAAATCACACGGTTTTGAAAAGTGTGCGCTGGTTGAAGAGTATGCAACAGGACAGGAATATAGTGTTGAGTTTGTTTCTTGGGAAGGAAAACATACATTCCTTGCACTTACTAAGAAGTTTACCACAGGAGCACCAGATTTTATCGAGGCAGGACATGTAGAGCCAGCTCCGGTGGATACAGATACACTGGAAAAAGTAAAAGCTGTTGTTACACATGCATTGGATAGCCTTGGAATCCGTTATGGAGCTTCTCATTCAGAACTTAAGATTTCAGAGAACGGTGTGATCCGAATCATTGAGATCGGTGGAAGAATGGGTGGCGACAATATTGGTTCAGCCCTGGTTCAGCTCTCAACCGGATATGATTTCCTGGATGCTGTTGTTGATGTGGCAATGGGACAGGAGCCAACTGCGAAGAAATGTAAAGAGTCCAATGCAGGTATCCATTTTATCTTTACCCAGAGCGATGTTGACTGTCTGAACAGATTGAAGGAAGAGCATCCGGAGATTCTTATCGAAGAGGATGTTCATGAGATCACAGATGAGAAAGTTACCGACAGTGGATCCAGATTCGGATACTTCATGTTTGCAAGTGATGACAGATCACTGGTGGATCAATATCTGCCAACTGAATAATAATGAATAGCGGCGACATACACTTGTATTCATGATGAAGTGACTGTTGGTGTTGTACACCTATATTTAATATAATAGTGCCGTATAACTCTGTTCTAAAAATATAGAAGGGGTGATGTTATGCTTGATATATATGGAACAATCGGACCTGCCTGTGCCGATGTGAATATACTAAAAGCCATGTTCCTGGAAGGAATGACAGGCATTCGCCTTAATACGTCTCATGTAAGTCTTCGTGAAGCGGAGGATCAGGTTTCAATGATTCATGAAGCGGCTGCTTCTGCAGGAGTGAAAGCTAAGATATTGATCGATCTTCAGGGCCCTGAACTGCGTATCGGAAAGATGCAGCCTGTGTATCTTCAGGAAGATGACCAGGTGTTCTTTTCTGTATCAGAATTCATTCGTGACATTTATGATAAAGATCCTGCGATTCTCGTGAATGATATGGTCTTTCGGGCACTGGTACCTGAGATCCAAGTACTCCTGGATGATGGAAAGCTTCTCTTATCTATAACAGAAGACACGCCAGAATATAAAAAAGCAGTAGTAATTCGAGGCGGACTTCTGCGTGGCGGAAAAAGTATTGCACTAAAGGGAACAATCTTAAATCCGCCTGCCTTAACAGCACAGGATATACAGAATCTCTCTGATGCAAAAAAATATGGTATAACAGGTGTTATGCAGCCTTTTGTTCGTTCAAAAGATGATCTGAAG
>JAKSRN010000455.1 GCA_024403585.1 Lachnospiraceae bacterium
AATACTTCCACGGCACCGCTTTTGTGTGTTAAACTATAAGAGATACTTACTATAATAAGAGCGCAGGCGAATGTCCGCTTTACACATGTTGCTCTTACGATACACATGCAAATGAATGACAGGATGGTAGATCTATGCTTATTGATAATAAGATTCTGATTGGAGCCGGGGAGAATCCCGTATATTTACTTCCGGAGATGACAAACCGTCACGGCCTGATCGCGGGTGCGACAGGTACAGGAAAAACTGTAACAATGAAGGTGCTGGCAGAGGGACTGTCTAATATGGGAGTGCCGGTATTTCTGGCTGATGTGAAGGGGGATGTCAGCAGTATGTCCATGGCGGGCGAGAAGACTGCAAAGATCATCTCCAGACTGGAGAAGATTGGGGCGGATCCGGAAGCATTCCAGCCGATGGCATTTCCGGTAAGATTCTGGGATGTGTATGGTAATGGCGGTATCCCGGTGCGTGCTACGGTCAGTGATATCGGACCGATGCTGCTGAGTCGACTGCTGGGACTTACTCCTGCGCAGACAGGTGTTTTGAATATTGCGTTCCGACTGGCAGATGATGATGGTCTGGAGCTGATTGATTTTAAGGATCTGAAGACAATGCTGACCTACGTGGGTGAGATCCGCGGTGAGCTGACCAATACTTATGGAAATGTCAGTGCACAGAGCGTAGGTGCTATTCAGAGAGCCCTGCTTGCATTCGAAGATCAGGGTGCAGCGGAGTTTTTAGGAGAGCCGGATTTCCAGATTGAGGACTGGTTCCAGAGAGATGAGGCGGGCAAGGGATATGTAAATATCCTCCACTGCGCAAAGCTGGCGCAGAATCCGCTGCTGTATTCTACATTTATGCTGTGGATGATGAGTGAGTTGTATGAGAATCTTCCGGAGGTGGGAGATCTGGATAAACCGAAGCTGGTATTCTTCTTTGATGAGGCGCATATGCTCTTCAAAGATGCACCGAAGGCGTTGCTGGATAAGATCACACAGGTGGTGAAGTTGATTCGAAGCAAGGGAGTAGGCATTTTCTTCATTACACAGAGTCCGTCGGATATTCCGGATGAGGTTCTGGCACAGCTGAATAACAGGATTCAGCACGCACTGCACGCCTATACACCTTCTGAGCAGAAGGCAGTAAAAGCAGCGGCAATGAGCTTCCGTCCGAACCCTGCGTTCAAGACAGCCGATGCTATCTCCGGTCTTGGAACTGGTGAAGCCCTGGTGTCCATGCTGGATGAGAAGGGTGCTCCGACACTGGTTGAGTGGGCAACCATCGCACCGCCACAGTGCAGCTTTACGGCACTTACAGGACCTGCGCGTGCCATGGTAGTGTGTGAGGATCCTTTGTATTCAAAATATAAGGAGCCAGTGGACAACCGCTCTGCCTATGAGATCCTGAATGAGATCGCAGAGGAAGTGGCTGCGAAGCAGGAGGAAATGGCACAGGAAGAAGCACGCAAAAAAGCAGAAGAGATGGAGAGGAAAGAGGCTGCCAGAAGAGCCAAAGAGGAGGCGCAGGCTCAGAGAGAGTGGGAGCGTGAGACCAAACGTCTGGAGAGAGAAGCCAGAGAGATGGAAAGAGCACGCCAGGCTCAGTACAGAGCAGAGGGCAGAGATAAATATGGAAGAACCAAGCTGCAGCAGAGCCTTGAGAAGGCAGCGAAGGGTGCAGTGAAGTCCCAGGCAAGAACCGTGGGACGAAGTACGGCGAAGAACATAACCAGGGGACTCCTTGGAAACAGCAATAAGGCGGCAGAGCGTTTGGCTGGAAATATTGCAAGTAGTCTGATGGGAGATCTGGTGGATTCTTA
>JAKSRN010000456.1 GCA_024403585.1 Lachnospiraceae bacterium
GAGTTTTCGATGAGTTCATCGGAAAGTCTGGAGATCAGTTCAGGTTCCTGAAAAAAACGCTGCTGGGGAGAGATACCTTTCAGGGAAGAATGCGGCCGCTGATTGTAAGTATTGATATAAGTAAGAAGACTGCCACGGAGTTCCTCCAGCGAATGGAAATCCCGCATATCCAGAGAAGACATCCACTGATCCTTTAAGGTGCGGAACCATCGTTCGATTTTGGCTTTCTGCGTAGGTGTATAGGGCCTGCAGTAGTTAATGACAGAGCCGATGCGGGCTGCGAGAAGCTCCATCTGTTTATTCTTGTAGGCAGATCCATTATCGAAGTTAAAGACCTTCGGTTTTCCGTATTTCGAAACAGCAGATTTCATTACCGACATAAGATTTATAAAAGTGTCATTAAAGAAGACATCAGCAGCGAGGATGAAGCGGCTGGCATCATCGATCAGAGCGATGACATAAACTCTGTGCTTCTTACCATCGGATGTTTTCAGATAAGGTCCCACACTGGAGTCACCACACCAGACCTCGTTGATGTGCGGGCGTTCATAACGGCGCATATCCTGGTTGGATGTGAGCTTTTCCTGGAGTGAGAGCTGGTTGATAAAACGGCAGACAGTTGATTCAGAAAGCTGTCCGTTACGGATACTTCCGTTATCCTGAAGCTGTTTGAAGATAGCTGCAGCGGAGATACGCGGATAGGTGTGCTTGAGATAAGAAATCTGTTCTTTCAGATCATCATTGATCTTACGGCTGACACCACAGTCAGATCTTCCAGCCGGGACGAGTGCATCAAAGCCATTCTTTTTATAAGAATGGTACCACTTTTCCAGTGTACCCGGAGAATAATGACGGACTGTACCGTCAGGCATTTTTATTCCTCTGGCGGAAGCGTCACGAAAGAAAGCACTCAGAGAGGGAATATCATCCTGAGCGCCTATGATGAGTGGTGCGATCGCTGAATAACGCATGAGAGCGATCTGTTGTTTCTTTTCCTGTTCCATAAGTCAGGCCTCCTTGTTTGTTTTTCAACATTTTAAAAGAAAAGGCCATCTGTGTCGGGTAAGGCTATGTGGTAGACAAAAAGATCCTGTTAGGAGTTCTGTGAATCTGCATGAACTGCATGGAATAATTCGAAAAACAGGAAGAGACCAGCATAAAGATTGGAGAAAGGCAGATACGGAGTGATTTCAGCATTTCACACCAGTGGAGCCGATAATTCCTGAGTACAGATTTGATGTTATTCTCATCGATCTCAGGATTGGAATCACAGACAGAGACTGGGGAGAGATGCTGATCATATGCGATGCAGATCTGCTGCTGATCAAGGATACGTATCTGAGAATAGGGTACAATGGATGAAAGGAGCAATGCGTGGGTTTTCCCACACTCAGAACATCTGACACGACAGATACGCAGGCGGATAGTGCCATCAGGAAGCTTTACACTTCTCTGATAGTAGCCGTGAATGGTCATACAGGCTGAATGACCACAGGTACAGGTAATCTGATGTAACTGAATACGATTAATGACGAAATCATAAAAGGATTGAGAAATATGCTTGCAATCCTGGATAAGAATGGTTATCATAGCATTGTAGATAGACATGGGTTTATCCATGCCTGTTGGTGAATGGCGGACCGGACTTTCCTAGGGTGCAGGTCCGCTGTTTTTTTTGTTATGAAACCTATAATAACACAAAAGGTACAGCATAAATCAATCTGACGTATTCTCTGCCAGAATAATTTATGTTGTACCTTATTTTAATTTAAATGAAAACATGGTGCTTTGGCATCATAGAAAATACGGAATAACA
>JAKSRN010000457.1 GCA_024403585.1 Lachnospiraceae bacterium
GTTTCAGACAGATTCTGGATCATGTTGAAAATGCCGCTGTTCCATGCCTGGGGAGTCAGACCTACCTCGCCAATGATCTCACCGACCTGTTGATTGGTCGAATCGAACATGCCTGTTAAGTTGGAAATGATGCCGCTGGTCAGTACCTCTTTGAGCCAGTCAGAGATCTGTTCCCATAGGAAGTCCATAGGGTTTCCTCCATTTCTTTAGGATGCAGATACATCCGGCAAGCGTTCACAGTAGACGACATACCGCTGCTTTCCACCAGAAGCATAGGGGTGACAGGTAATCAGTGTCAGCAGCTCCCGGCCATCCTGAATTAAGATTTCCTCCACATCATGCGGATCAATAATCTTGATGCTGGCGACCCGGTAATTCAGTGTGTCCCACAGATTTCGGACGGTCACAATATCACCGACTTGCAGTTTCTCAATGTATCGAAAATAGCTGGCTCCGTTGTACCCACGATGACCGGCAATTACAGCATTGGTGTTCTTGCCACCAATGGGAATGCTTGTCTGGGTCATGTGTGCTGCGCCGTCTGCCATGTGCTTGCTTGTGGCTCCCAGATAGATCGGCATTTCCAGATCCATAGCCGGAATGCTGATAACGCCGAAAATCTCGCTGGTCAGACCGTAATCTTTGAGAAGAAAGCTGGCCTGTTGATAGTCATACTCACAGGAAAGCCCAGACTGATGCTGTGCGTAGATTCGCTCGTTGTAGGAAACCATGTCATTCCACAGTCGTTCATAGTCTTTATATACCGCGACTGTTTCGGTAGTGGATGTGTTATTGCTGTCTGGGAGAACAGGACTATCAGTGGGCTTAGGTTCTGTTTCTTCGATTTGGATCAGGAAATCGCTGGCATCCCCGGCAATGGAGTGATCGACGATGAAGCCCCGCACATAGGGGTAAACGGCAATGCAGAAGCCAATCAGGAAGATCTGAATCATAAAGGTGACAATGAATGCCCGCCAGAAACCCAGACCGTCCTTATTTTCGTACATACTTACCTCCACGTCTCTTTCTGCGCTTGGGGCGACGGGTAATAGAGAATGCGATGATTGCAGCAGTCATAACGGATGCAATCAGCAGCCCCCAGAAGATACCCTCAAAATACTTTTCTTCCCACTGGGAAGTAGGCATTTCCTCAACAGTAATTTCTTCAACAAGCTCCTCGGCTTCCTTATAGGGGATTCGTTCACCCCGTACCAGCAGTCTGTGAGAGTTGACAGCATAAGGAACACAGGTTACAAGGGTGCAGCAATCTTCGTCGGGGATAATTCCCAACAGACTGGTATCATGGGGCAAAACAGTGTTCAGCTCCGAAACCTGATAAGCCAGAGTTTCACCAAGGATGTGCAGATAAAAAATATCGCCCTCCTTTACACGCTCCAGATCGGAGAACATCTTGTTTGTCGCCATGCCGCTGTGACCTGTCAGAATGGAGTGGGTGGAGTTACCACCCACAGGAAGCGAGGAACCCAGCAGATGCCCAACACCACGTTCCAGTGAATCGTTGCCGGTGCCGTGGTAGATGGGCAGATTCACGTTGATGATGGGGATTTCCACATATCCCATAATACCGTTGCCAGTGATGTTCAGCAGATTCTCGTAATTGTCAGCGGCTTCTTCCAGAGCTTCCTGAGAGAATAATTCTGTTTCCTCAATGGCTCCGGGTGTAATGGATTCGTTGTACTGAACCGCATCTGCCCATGCCTGCTCCAATTCAGAATCGTCAGCCTGCTCAACGGCTTCGGCATAGTAGAAGTAAATTTCAGAGGCGTACTTCTGGTTGACATAATTACT
>JAKSRN010000458.1 GCA_024403585.1 Lachnospiraceae bacterium
GTGCTCTACCGTCAACCTGCATCCTCGAACTGTGAATTATACAGATTTGCATAGAATCCATTCATCGCAAGCAGTTCCTTGTGATTACCCTGCTCCACAATATCTCCGTCTCTCATAACCAGGATCAGGTCCGCGTCTCTGATCGTAGACAGACGATGAGCAATAACAAAGGAAGTTCTTCCCTTCATCAGCTCGGCCATCGCATCCTGGATCAGCTGCTCTGTTCTTGTATCAACAGAAGAGGTTGCCTCGTCCAGGATCAGGATTGGGTTATCTGCCAGGAGGGCACGTGCGATTGTAAGCAGCTGTTTCTGTCCCTGAGAAACATTGGATGCTTCCTCATTCAGTTCCATGTTATAGCCACCCGGAAGGGATCGGATGAAACGGTCTGCTCTTGCTGCTTTCGCTGCTGCAATGACCTCTTCGTCAGTGGCATCCAGGCGTCCGTATCGGATATTTTCCATGATGGTTCCCTTGAACAGCCAGGTATCCTGCAGTACCATTCCAAAGCCCTGACGGAGATCACTTCTGTTAAAATCCCGAACATCATGGCCATTTAATGTAATAGATCCCTTGTTTACATCGTAGAATCGCATCACCAGTTTTACCATGGTAGTCTTTCCTGCACCGGTTGGACCTACAATGGCAACCATCTTGCCCGGTTCCACATCACAGTTGAAGTTGTGGATGACCGGATGCTCAGAATTGTAACCAAACTGAACATTTTTGAAGGAAACCTGTCCGTTGATCTCTGATACAGGGATCGGATTCTTAACGGTCTGATCCTCCTCAGCCTCATCCAGGAACTCAAAGATTCGCTCGGCAGCCGCTGCCATAGCCTGCAGCATATTGGAAACCTGTGCCAGCTGGTTGATCGGCTGAGTAAAGCGTTTTACATACTGGATAAATGCCACGATATCGCCGATCTCAATCGTTCCTTTGGATGCCAGGATCGCTCCTGCAAGGGCAACTGCTACATATCCTAAGTTGGAGACAAAGTTCATGACCGGCATCATCATACCGGAAAGGAACTGACTCTTCCAGGAAGACTCATAGAGAATGGCATTCGTCTTCTTGAACTCTTCCAGCTCTGTTTTCTCACGGTTAAAAACCTTCACAACGTTATGTCCGGAAAATGTCTCCTCAATCTGACCATCGATCGCACCTAAATATTTCTGCTGAGCCTTGAAGTACTTCTGTGATTTCTTAACCACAGTCATAACCAGGATCATAGATACCGGCAGGATGAAAACTGTGATCAGTGTCATCAACGGTGAAATAGTCAGCATCATGACCGTGATACCGATGATGGTACAAAGTGAAGTGATCAGCTGGGTAATGGACTGGTTCAGCGAATGACCCAGTGTATCAACGTCGTTGGTGATTCGCGAGAGAACATCACCAATCTTATTCGATTCAAAGTAACCAAATGGCATACGGTTGATCTTTTCACTGATATCTCTTCTCAGCTTACGGCTCAGTTTCTGCGAGATACCACTCATCAGCCATCCCTGGACGAATGCAAAGATTCCGCTGATCACATAAATCGTCAGCAGTCCGATCAGGATCTTGCCCATCTTATTGAAGTCAATTCCACCGGTTCCGGAAAATTTTGCCATCAGGCCGGAAAAGAGCTCGGTGGTGGCATTTCCAAGGATTTTTGGTCCGATTACGTTGAAGATGGTGGAGCCAATGGCAAAGATCATAACGAATACAACCGCGATCTTGTAGAAGCCCATGTATTTCAGAAGCTTTTTAATGGTGCCTTTAAAATCTTTCGCCTTTTCAACTGGCATTCC
>JAKSRN010000459.1 GCA_024403585.1 Lachnospiraceae bacterium
TCTTTGTCCAGTCCCTTCTTACCTGTGATCTGGCCACAGATAAAGTAGAGGATGCCTCCTGCTAAAAGACCCCATACAACCGCGTTGATTCCGGCAACCTTCACGTTGTAATAGCAGAAAACATATACAACAGCTGCACCAAGGGCACTGGCGATGGCTGCCTGTTTGGTTCCCTTCTTCCAGAAAAGACCGCCGATCAGAGGCCAGAAGAAGGTACACTCCAGACCACCCATAGCGAAAAGGTTGAGGAAGAAGATGATATCCGGCGGATCCATGGTCAGGATGATGACCACGATACCCAGAATTGCGGTAAATGCTACCGAGAACTTCTTTACATTCTTATTGTATTTCTCCAGCTTCACCGGATCCTCCTTAACCACATAGTTGCGGTAGAGATCTTTTACGATTGCTGCGGATGCAAGGATCAGAAGAGAATCGGCTGTAGACATAACTGCTGCCATCGGAGCTGCCAGGAAGATACCTGCAAGACCAATCGGCATGATCTGCTGAATAATATAAGGGATGAAGTAGTCAGAAGTTGGAAGATCAGCTGTGTCAACCAGAGCGCCTGCCCAGGTTCCTGCCAGATGCATACCAACAATTACAAAACTACAGGTAAGAGCACCGATCCACATAGCGCTGTGAAGGCTCTTAGTATCCTTGAATCCCATGGAACGAACCGCTGTCTGCGGAAGTCCCAGAGTACCAAAACCAACCAGGATCCAGAAACTGATGAGAGTTCCAGGCTGGTACTTGGCAAAGAGGTTGTCATAAACCTCCGGAAGATTCTGCTGCAGACCTGCATCAATACCGGAGAGACCGCCGCCTGCCTTCAGAACAAAGAACAGGAAGAGGAAGGTTCCGATACACATTACAATACCCTGAATGGTATCAGTAATGGCAACAGCAGAAAAACCGCCAAAGGCGGTATACAGAATAACAACTGCACCGAAAATCAGAAGGGATGTTTTAAAGTCAAGACCGGTAATAGAAGCGATCAGAGTTCCACCACCTGTAAACTGGCTGATCATCTGAGCGATGAAGAACAGCACCATCAGGATACTGGTGACGATAACCAGAACATCACTTTTATAGCGGGCTTTCAGATAACCTACAACTGTAACAGATCCGGTTCTTCTGGATACGATGGCAAGCTTATTACCAAGAACACCCAGTACAAGGAAAGTAACCGGTACCTGAACTGCTGCGATCCAGGCCTGTGCGTATCCGTAAGTCAGACCAGCAGCACCCGGTCCGGATACGAAAGAACTTACAGAGGTATAGGTTGCCATGGTTGTCATAGCAAGTACAAGACCGCTCATGCCACGACCACCGATGAAGTATTTCTTCTCAGAAGAGAGGCCGCTCTCAGCCTTTCTGCTTCCCAGGATACCTACAATGGCATTGAATGCCAGGTATGCGATAAAAATAGTAAGGATTACAATCTGATTGCGAGTCATATCAGTCATTACCCTCCTCTTCCTCATCATACTCGAAGTTTACAAATACCTTGGAAAGAAGGATTCGTACTCCGATCAGGGCGATTACAATAGTACCAAAGACAGATACACTGAACCATGCTGGCATACCTAAAAAGTAGAGGCCTGTTCCGTTCAATGCAAAGGCAGTGATAATATGCCATGCACAGCAGATTGCCACTACCAGCAGTGTAAAGCGAATCTCGCGCATGCACTGCTCATGCTTCTCCTGTTTCGTGAGTTTTTTCATTATTTAGTTTTCTCCTTTGTGTAAGATCAGATTCCAGACTCGGTACAGTCTCTGTGGATACCTGTCATGGT
>JAKSRN010000046.1 GCA_024403585.1 Lachnospiraceae bacterium
ATTGCTTTGCCGATATCTGTACGCATATATTTGTTCTCGAAGTTTACAAGCTCAGTTGCTTTGTAAGCATTTTCTCTTGCTGTCTTCAGATCTCCGCCCAGTGCAGTTACGCCAAGAACACGTCCGCCGTTTGTCACGATGGTTCCGTTCTCATCGAATTTTGTTCCTGCATGGAATACGAAATAATCGTCTCTTCCTTTGAAGTTCTCAAGACCAGTGATCGGGAATCCTTTCTTGTAGGACAGTGGGTAACCATCACTTGCAAGGATTACACATACACATGCGTCCTCTTTGAACTTCAGATCTATTCTGTCCAGTGTTCCGTCGATACAAGCCTCAACGACCTCTACCATATCATTCTCCATACGTGGAAGAACTACCTGTGCCTCAGGATCGCCGAAACGTGCATTATACTCCAGTACCTTTGGACCATCTGGTGTCAGCATCAGACCGAAGAAGATAACGCCCTTGAATGGTCTTCCCTCTGCTGCCATAGCATCTACAGTTGGCTGGAAGATGTATTTCTGACAGAACTCATCTACCTCTTTTGTATAGAATGGTGTTGGAGAGAAGTTACCCATTCCGCCTGTGTTCAGACCCTGATCGCCGTCTTTTGCTCTCTTGTGGTCCTGTGCAGAAGCCATGGTTTTGATGGTTTTTCCATCTACGAAGGAAAGAACAGAAACCTCACGGCCTGTCATGAACTCCTCGATAACCATAGTATTTCCTGCGGTACCGAATTTCTTATCTTCCATGATCTCTTTTACACCGGCTTTTGCTTCCTCCAGTGTATTGCAGATCAGTACGCCTTTTCCGAGAGCCAGTCCGTCTGCTTTCAGAACGATTGGCATCTTTGCTGTCTCAAGATACTCCAGTGCCTTCTCAGGATCATCGAAGTTCTCGTATGCAGCTGTAGGAATATTGTATTTTTTCATCAGATCTTTGGAAAATGCCTTGGAACCCTCCAGGATCGCTGCATTTTTTCTTGGTCCGAATACGCGAAGTCCCTCTGCCTCGAATGCATCTACCACACCACCAACCAGTGGATCGTCCATTCCGATTACAGTGAGGTCGATTTCTTTTTCTTTTGCAAATGCTACCAGCTTGTCGAATTCCATTGCTCCGATTGAAACACACTCTGCATACTCTGCAATACCTGCATTACCCGGTGCACAGTAGATTTTCTCAGTTTTAGGGCTCTGAGCAAGCTTCCAGCAGATTACATGCTCTCTTCCACCGCTACCAACAACTAAAATTTTCATAATAATTTTCCTCTTCTATTTCTTCAGAATTAATCTGATGTGCGCAACTTATATTTCCACGTAATCTTCAGGCTTTCTTTTATGCCCTGCTACGTTTTGTAAAGCATTCTGCTTTATCTGATATGCGCGATTCCGTTTTCTACGTAAACATGGCCGTTAGCGATCAGATCAATTGCTTTTGGCATAATGATCCACTCTGCTTCTTCCATTACTCTGCGCTGCAGTACTTCCGGAGTATCTCCTTCCTGAACATAAACTGCTTTCTGCAGAATGATCGGGCCTGTATCAGTACCGTCATCAACGAAGTGAACAGTCGCACCAGTTACCTTTGCGCCTCTTTCCAGAACCTTCTCATGAACCTTGAGGCCATAATAACCTGTACCACAGAAGGATGGAATCAGTGCCGGATGGATATTGATGATCTTATTCGGGAATGCATCCACCATGATCTTAGGAATCACAACCAGGCAGCCCGCCAGAACGATCAGATCCGGATTATAGGACTGCAGTTTTGCCAGCAATGCTTCATTGAACTGGTCTCTTGTTTCAAATGTTTTCGGAGAGATGCAGATTGCATCGATTCCTTTATTTTTCGCTCTTTCAAGAGCATAGGCATTCGGATTGTTGCTGATTACAACGGAAATCTCCGCATTGGTGATGGTTCCGTTTTCAATACAATCCATGATTGCCTGAAGATTTGTACCGCCTCCGGATACAAGAACAGCAAGTTTTAACATAATTCAACACCTTTCTCTCCAGCCTCAATCTTGCCTACGATATATGGATCTTCACCTGCCTGGCGAATTGCTTTCATTGTAACATCCACATCTGCAGGATCAACAGCAAGGATCATACCGATACCCATGTTATAGGTATTGTACATCATCTGCTCTTCTACATCGCCCTTCTCTGCCATAAGACGGAAGATAGCCGGTGTCGGATAGCTGTCTTTTTTGATCACAGCCTTCACATCGTCTTTCAGCATACGTGGAACATTCTCATAGAAACCACCGCCGGTGATATGGCTGCAGGCTTTGATTCTTACACCTGCCTTCTTCACGCTTTTCAGTGCCTTTACATAAATCTTTGTAGGAGCAAGAAGTGCCTCGCCTAAGGTAGTTCCCAGTTCCTCATAATAGGTTTCCAGAGACTCTCTTGTCATATCAAAGATCTTTCTTACAAGAGAGAAACCATTGCTGTGAACACCGGAAGATGCCATACCGATCAGAACATCTCCTTCTTTCAGATCTGCACCTGTGATCAGGTCCTTCTCATCCACAACACCTACGGAGAAACCGGCAAGGTCATACTCTTCTGTAGGATAGAAACCAGGCATTTCTGCAGTCTCGCCGCCGATCAGGGAACAGCCTGCCTGTACACAGCCATCTGCCACACCTTTTACGATCTCTGCGATCTTCTCA
The DNA here is from genome assembly GCA_024403585.1 of Lachnospiraceae bacterium. Lineage (GTDB taxonomy): Bacteria > Bacillota > Clostridia > Lachnospirales > Lachnospiraceae > JAKSRN01. Next base: position 2,684 of record JAKSRN010000046.1, read on the forward strand.
GGATAGTTCTTGCCACAGGCAATATAATCCAGGAAGAAGAGAGGCTCACCACCTGCGCATGCGATGTCATTCACGCACATGGCAACACAGTCAATACCTACTGTATCATGTTTGTTCATGATAAATGCAAGTTTCAGTTTTGTACCAACACCATCGGTACCGGATACCAGAGTAGGATTCTCCATATCCTTGAATGCTTTCATGGAAAATGCACCGGAAAATCCTCCGATTCCACCCAGCATCTCCGGACGAACCGTTTTTCTGATATGCTCTTTCATCAGTTCCACGGATCTGTATCCAGCTTCAATATCTACACCTGCGTTCTTATAATCCATATTGACCTCCTTTATGAGTAAAGCGGACTTGTCTCTGATTAGTAGTTTTTGTATCCTACTTCCTGCAGTCTTGCATCTTTTTTCTCTACCTGACCTTTGAGCTCAGCTGCGTAAGCTTTTACTTTTGCAAGCAGTTCAGGATCAGATGTGGCAAGGATCTTTGCAGCAAGGATTCCTGCGTTAGCACCACCATTGATTGCTACAGTTGCAACCGGGATTCCGGATGGCATCTGTACAATGGAGTACAGGGAATCACGTCCACCTAAAGAAGTGGTGTGCATTGGGATACCAATAACAGGCATTGGGAAGATTGCTGCGCACATTCCAGGAAGATGTGCTGCCATTCCTGCACCTGCAATGATTACTTTAAAGCCTTTCTCTTCGGCTGTTTTTGCATATTCAAAAAAAACGTCCGGCTCACGATGGGCAGAGATGATAGTCATCTCGTAATCGATTCCGAACTTCTCAAGCATATCGGCAGCTTTAGCCATAACCGGCATATCTGAATCACTGCCCATTACAATTCCTACTTTTGCCATAATAATTCTCCTTATTCATCTGCTGCATCCGCAGTATTTACTAAACCTGGGAGGAATCAGATCCCCCCAGATCTATAGTCCTATGATACTTCAATATAACTGAGTGTATTCTTTATTGTCAATGCCATACATATACTGCAGTTACATTGTATTATCTAAAATACCTTTGATCATCCAATGTACTCCTACTTTGTATTACACGGAACATCACTGATGATCAGATGCAATTCGCCTGTCACCGCTCGCTTATTCATCCAGCGGCTCGTTCAATTCCTCTGTGCCTGCCAGTACAAAACGACCTTTTTCAATAATCGGCACCTCTCGTCCGTCCTTGCAGATCACCGTAATACTTCCCAACTCGTCATATGGAATGGTGATATCTGTGTGACATCCAAAGTATGCTAACGACACATCTTCTTTTCTTTTCAGGGAGCACTCATTATCTCTTGCAATGATCTCTTTTCCATCCGGATTATAGACAGCGGTATCCTCCGCCCAGCTGTAACAGGTATCGCCAAATGCAAAATGCGGTCCCATCTTCTCTGCGATCAGGATCGGCAGCTTATCTGCAATTGCAAAGTCCTTGGCCATATGGTAGGCTGTGGTATTGGTTCCGATGGCAAACTCGCCCATCGGCAGGCTGTCATGATGGAAGAGGATATTCTCTTCAATATATCTTCTGTTCTCTTCCTCTGAAGCAAAGTTGGCACAGCTGTAATCAGCCGTCATTCCATCCCTCACCCGGATCTTCAGATCATCATAATGGAAGGATTCCAGATACACACCCTTCACATGCAAAAGGCCATTGGTTCCTGTCAGGACAGGAGAAGTAAAGACCTCACCCACAGGGATATTCACATCTGCAACGCAGTTCTCAAAATTGGTCTGTTTTTCCGGATTCGCAAGACTGTGCAGCTGAATGGTCAGGTCCGTCTCATTGCCATTCATTCCAAGAATCCGAACCTTCTCTCCCTGATCCAGTGCATCGATCAGGATCTGCTGCAGTTTCTGGTATTTTTTATAATCCAGTGTATTGATCCTTACCGTCTCGCGGAAGATCTCTTCGAAGTTCTCTCCAATCTCCGGAATCGGATAAGCGATGATGGTAAAGCTTCTCTCCTCGCCAATGATATAGCGATTGGTGATCTGCCCTGCCTCACTGTCATAACGAACCTGCAGCTTCTGCTGCTCTTTTGACAGCTGCAGAGCTTCTTTCTTACTCACCGGAACGAAAGGAATCTCACCGAACACATCGATACAGGCCGGTCCTGCATGGGTATTTGCCTGCTGCTTATAGCTTTCAAATGCCTCCTGCTGCGCACGCAGTTTCCTTGTCACCAGCTTCTCGTCCAGATAGATTGCCGCATCATTCTTATGATCATAATCGAATTGCTGGTTTGGGATCGCCCCATAGAATCCGATTCGTAAATTGCCTCTTTTATTCAGCGAATGGGAGGCACAGCGGTAGATCACCGGCTCCAGTCCCATTACACGGAACTGGCGGATGGCCGCTTTCACCATACGCTCAAAGCCCAGACAGAAACGGATATTAACCGTTTTCTTTTTGGAAAGATCTTTTCCGGTCACCTCAAAGCCAATCCGGTAGCCCTCTGTATAGGTACTTGCCATGGCTTTGATTTCTTCTTCCGGAAGAGAATTAAGGAAAGCCGCTGTCCGGAGTTCATTCTCTGTAATATACTCTCCGAACCGATATAGATATCGCAGGTCGCTTAAATCTGTTCCCTCGATAATATCTGCCGCAAAGGAGAGGGTCGGATCTACCAGTTCTCTTACCCGATACTCCATAAACTGCGGACAGTAGTCATTGATATAGGAAACCAGGATATCTTTCAGGTGCGCTGCTTCCGGCAGGATCTCCTCCTGGAAAGCAGAATAGAACTCCAGAAAAAGCTCCAGTGATACCAGAAAATCCCAGTCTCGCTTCTCATAAACATAGGTGATGCATCCTGCCAGTTCTGCATAGAGAAAACTAAACAGGCTGCCATACTCTTCTCCTAAAACAGCATGGGCATAGGCAGGATTGCCATAGGACGTCTCATACTGTCCCGGAAGGATATCTTCATAAAGAGAATGGTTTACCTCCTGCAGTTCTTCCATTCCTGCAGTCTCCATCCATCCCCCTTCTATTCTCGTCTTAAGCTCCTGCAGACGAAGCAGAAACAAAGCTTCTTTTCTGAAAAAGTCTGCAAAAGGTTCCTGTACGATCTTTTCTTCCGGTATTTCCCGGATCCGATCGATTGCCAGAGTGAACCTCAACTGATTCAGCTCAAGTTCCTCATTGTCAGTCATTTTTATCCCCGCTTTCTTGTCACTCTTTCCTGTTTTATGTGACACGATCTCTTATCATCTTACTCTTTTTATGCACAAAATCCGCACCTGCCTGGCTTCACTTATCCCCGCTTATTTCAACCCCAGCAGGAAGATGGTCAGCCAGAGGATTGCAACAATTCCGGACAGGATGGCTCCCGCAGCGGCGATTCCATGTCCTTTTGTCATCTTGCTCAGGATTTTGATCTCCTGAATAAAACTGTATACTGCACATAAGAACGAAAACAGTCCGAAGGCACCTACGATGATGCCGGCATGACCCTCAGACAGATAGGAAAGAATGATGGAAATAAAAAACAAAGCCAAAGCAAGGGTGGAGAGCAGAATTGCTCCCCTTCCCTCTCTGACTTCCTTTTTTCCGGCAAAAGAATATTTATATTTTTTAGCCATAAAGTCTTATCTCCTGAATCTGTTGAATAAACAAAATATCAGATAACCGATCAGTGTTCCGGCTGTATTCAGCAGAATATCATCTACATCAAAGATTCCGGCATGCAGAATCAGCTGACAGAACTCTAATCCCAGGGTCAGGAAAAAACCTGTTTTTACCGTCTGTTTCCAAGATCGCATGGATCTTAAGACCTGCGGAAGGAGAAATCCCAGCGGAACAAATCCGGCCAGATTCCCCACGAGATTTAAAAGGGCACTGACCAGTCCCACCTGCTTCCAGTAAGTATAGAAACGGACAATCTCCCGAAAGGGAATCAGATTGTATCTGTACTCGTGGAATCCTGTATCCCGTCCGAAGGACCTGCTAAACAGAAGGAAATACACCAGCAGCCCCAGATAGAGCACCAGCAGAAGTCCCCCCATGCTGCGCCGGTTATTGCTTTCTTTCACTTTCAACAGTCTTTCACCCTTTATTATGCTTTTGCGCCGTACTGCTCGTAGTAAGCATCAATGGCAGCTTTCAGATCATCATTGATCACTACACGTCCGCCGATCTCACGGTTGTAGAGATACTCAGTCACCTCAGCCATATCAACGATCGCATTGGTCTCAAATCCGTACAGATCTTTTACCTCATCCAGAGCTTTTTTCTCTCCGCCTTTACCAACTTCCATACGATCCAGAGAAACCATCAGTCCAACGATTGTAACATCTGCTGCGCCTTTTACCTTCGGTACAGTCTCTTCCATGGATTTTCCGGATGTGGTAACATCCTCGATCATTACTACTCTGTCGCCGGCTTTCAGGCTGCTGCCAAGGAAGCTTCCCTTGTCTGCGCCGTGGTCCTTCTCCTCTTTTCTGTCAGAGCAGTAGCGGATCTCTTTGCCAAACAGCTCGCTGTAAGCGATTGCTGTTACAACTGCCAGCGGAATACCTTTGTAAGCAGGTCCGAAAAGCACATCGAAATCATCGCCGTATTTTGCGTGGATGGCTTTTGCGTAATACTCACCCAGACGTTTCAGCTGGGAACCGGTTACATATGCACCTGCATTCATGAAAAATGGGGATTTTCTTCCGCTTTTCAGAGTGAAATCACCAAATTTCAGAACATCTGACTCTACCATAAACTCAATAAATTCCTGTTTATACTGTTCCATTTTGTTCTCCTTTGTTTCTTCGCAACTATATATATTCAAGAACACCTGATGTGTTCTTTCTATGGGTGTCACCCCATCCTTTTTTCTGGTTTATCTTACAGCACCGATCAGATCGTTGATATCATCGACATTATAACGATCCATATATTCCTCGATTCCCTGAATCACATCCAGAGTTGTCGTAGGATTGATGAAATTACCTGTTCCAACAGAAACTGCTGTTGCACCTGCAAGAATGAACTCCAAAGCGTCCTCTGCTGAGAGGATACCACCCATTCCGATGATCGGGATTTTTACAGCCTGCGCAACCTGATAAACCATGCGCACTGCAACCGGTTTCACTGCAGGACCGGACATACCGCCTGTTTTGTTTGCCAGTGCAAAAGTTCTTCTGTTGATATCGATCTTCATACCTGTCAGAGTGTTGATCAGGGAAACGGCATCTGCTCCGCCTGCCTCTGCTGCTCTTGCAATCTCTGTAATATCTGTAACATTCGGTGTCAGTTTCATGATCACCGGCTGTTTCGCGATTTTTTTGATCTCAGCTGTCAGCTCCTCTACACATTTCGGATCCTGTCCGAATGCCAGGAAGCCAGCATTTACATTAGGACAAGAGATGTTGATCTCCATCATGTCGATCTTCTCTTCTGCCAGACGCTCTACTACGCGAAGATACTCTTCAGGGGCATGTCCGCATACATTAACGATGATTTTTGTGTCAAACTGCTGCAGATATGGGATATCTCTCTTGCAGAAGACATCAATTCCAGGGTTCTGAAGACCGATGGCATTCAGCATACCGCCGTACACCTCTGTAATACGAGGAGTCTTGTTGCCGGCCCAGGCTACATCAGCAACACCTTTTGTAACAACAGCGCCCAGTTTGTTCAGGTCAACGAACTCACTGTACTCTGCACCGGAACCAAAGGTACCGGATGCGGTCATGACCGGATTCTTCAGTTCTACACCAGCCAGATTTACACTTGTCTTCATTACAGTTCTACCTCCGATGCCTCAAATACCGGTCCGTCCTTGCAGACACGTTTGTTGTGTACATGGGAATGGCTGTCTACCTCTTTTGACTGACATACACATGCCAGGCAGGCGCCGATTCCGCAAGCCATCTTCTCCTCCATGGAGATCCAGCATGCGATTCCCTTCTCTTCTGCGTAAGCTTTGATTCCACGCAGCATAGGAGTAGGTCCGCAGGCAAAGATCACATCAGCCTCCAGCCCATTCTCTTTAATCGCGTCAATAACATTACCTTTTGTTCCGTAGCTTCCATCTTCTGTGGAAATGCATACGTCGCAATATTTCTCATACTCTTCCTGCAGGAAGCGTACATCTCTGTATCCCAGAACCGCTGTAACCTTCGCAGCTTCCGGTGCACCTGTAAGATCAGAATTACCGGTCAGGGATTTTGCAGTCTCCAGCATTGGCGGGATTCCGATACCACCGCCCATGAGGAATACGCGTTTTCCTGCTGCTTTCTCCAGCGGGAATCCGTTGCCAAGAGGTCCCATCACCTGAATGCTGTCTCCAGCTTTCAGTCCGGAAAACTCAGCAGTTCCCTTTCCTGCTACACGGTATACCATGTGCAGTCTCTGTCCCTGTCTGTCAATCTCACATAAACTGATCGGACGAGGAAGCAGACGGCTTCCGTCCTGACAGTACAGAGAAACAAACTGGCCCGGAACAGCCTCTCCTGCAATGGAAGGAGTTTTGATCCAGAGGCTGTAGATGCCTGCACTGATCATCTCCTGGCTCTCTACTGTACAAAGTTCTTTTTTCTTCATTATGAACCTCTTTCTTATCTTGCTTTCAGTGCTCCGTCGATGTCAGCAACCATATCAAGAACTGCCTGACGGGAAGCATCTGCATAATTCTCAGCACCAAACTGTGCGTATTTTTCCTGTTTGTAAGCAGCGATGATTCCACGGGAAGAGTTTACGATCGCGCCAAGTCCATCCTCATTGAAGAAGTGAACCAGATCTTTTCCCTGTCCGCCCTGAGCACCGTAGCCAGGAACCAGGATAAAGCTCTTTGGCATTACTTTTCTCAGAACCTTACCCATCTCAGGATAGGTAGCACCAACTACTGCTCCAACATAGCTGTAGGAATCGCCCATAACCTCAGAGCCCCACTCAGCTACCTTCTCGCCAACCAGCTCATAGAGAGGACGTCCGTCGATCAGCTGATCCTGGAACTCTCCGCTAGATGGGTTGGATGTTTTAACAAGAATGAAGATACCTTTTTTCTCTTCTTTGCAGACTTTCAGGAAAGGTTTTACACCGTCACTTCCCAAATATGGGTTAACAGTTGCAAAATCCTCGTGGAAACCAGCATATTTTTTGCTTCCAACCTGAACCTGTCCCAGATGTCCGATGGCATATGCCTCAGATGTGGAACCGATATCACCACGTTTAATATCGCCGATTACAACCAGACCTTTCTCCTGGCAGTAAGCTACTGTTTTCTCATAAGCAACCATACCAGGAACACCAAACTGCTCATACATAGCAACCTGTGGTTTAACAGCCGGGATCAGATCATAAGTTGCATCAACAATTGCCTTATTGAACTGCCAGATTGCCTCAGCAGCACCCTCCAGTGTCTCACCGTACTCAGCAAATGCCTTCTGCTGTACCTGCTGTGGTACATAGGACAGCATTGGGTCCAGACCTACAACGATTGGTGCATTGGTTTTCTTAATGTTTTCAATTAACTTATTGATCATATGAAAGTCCTCTCTGTTTTTTATTTGTTCCGCATATTCCATTTAAAATAGTACAATGCGGGCATACTAAATCCATGTTATCTAATACAGTATACAGGAAAAGAACAGGTATTTCAATCTCTCCCTTCTGCTCATTTGACTTTTCAGACAGCATTCTCTATAATAAATAGCTGCTAGTACAAAAATAGCATATGTATGGAGGAGTAACTATGGAAAAAGGATCAGTAAAATGGTTCAATGCAGAAAAGGGTTATGGTTTTATTACCGGTGAAGACGGAAAAGATGTGTTTGTTCACTTTTCTTCCATTCAGGGAGAAGGTTTCCGTTCCCTTGAGGAAGGTCAGGCTGTAACATACTCCCTTTCCCAGGGAGCCAAAGGGCTGCAGGCAGTTGCTGTTGAAAAACGCTGATCAGTTCGTGAAAATC
>JAKSRN010000460.1 GCA_024403585.1 Lachnospiraceae bacterium
ACTACCATGCTGAGCTGTATGCCATGCTTCCATGGTTTTGGTCTGTGTATCAACCTGCATCTGATGCTGATCCACGGTGGATGCTGTATCCTGATGCCTTCTTTCGATATCAAGAGCTATGCAAAGAATCTGAAGAAGAAAAAACCAAATCTGATTGCTGGTGTGCCAACTATTTTTGAGGCTCTGACACATCTAAAAGAGCTGGATGATCTGAAACTGGATTTCCTGATCGGTATGTTCTGTGGCGGTGATTCACTGTCTATCGAATTAAAGGCAAAGGTTGATAAATTCCTGAAGGATCACGGTGCAACCATTCAGGTTCGTGAGGGCTATGGTCTGACTGAGTGTGTAACAGCCAGCTGTCTGACACCACATGATACTTATAAACCGGGCAGTATCGGACTTGCTTTCCCTGATACCACCTATGCCATTGTAAAACCGGGAACAGACGAGGTTCTCCCATATGGCGAGGAGGGAGAGATCATCCTGACAGGTCCGTCCGTTATGCTGGGTTATCTGGATAATCCGGAGGAGACTGAGAAGACTCTGCGAACTCTGGCAGACGGCCGTGTATGGCTGTATACCGATGACCTGGGTTACATGGATGAGGAGCAGTATGTATACTTCCGTCAGAGATTAAAACGAATGATCATCACTAATGGATACAATGTATATCCTGGATATGTGGAGAACCTGATCGATGCGAATCCGGAGGTTGCTTACAGCTGTGTCATTGGTGTGAAAGATAAGAGAAGAATGCAGCGCGTTCGTGCTTATATCGTTCTTCAGGAAGGTGTAAAAGGCACAGAGGAACTGAAAGAAGAGCTGAAAAAACGTCTGAAGATGCAGCTTGCAGCGTATGCGATTCCGAGAGAGATTATATTCAGAGAGTCACTGCCGAGAACACTGGTAGGAAAAGTTGCTTTCCGTCTTCTGGAGGAGGAAGCCAATGCTGAGGCTGAGGCGGCAGAGAAGCTTGCAGAGGAGCAGGAAAAGCTGGAAGAAGCGAAGAAGCAGGCAGAAGAGCAGGCAAAAAAGCAGACAAAAGGCAAAAAAAAATGAGACCGAGGCAGGGAATCTGCTTTGGTTGAGGGGGAGGATCATAAATGGCCGATAAGAGAAAAAGAAAACGCGGAGATCGTCGTGACGGTCGCTGGATCAAGGGAACAGGACTTCAGACAATCATGTCTGTACTCCTTCCAAACAGAACAGACTGTGAGGTGTTCCTGAAAGAGACCATCGATTGTACAGAGATCTTAAAATATCTGGAAGAGCAGAACCAGGGCAGAGAGAAAGATGAGAGAATGACTCTTTTCCATTGCATCGTAACCGGTGTTGCCCGTATGGTAAAAGAGCGTCCGATCATGAATCGTTTTATTGCAGGAACCAGATGTTATGAGAGAGATGAGATTTCGCTGGCATTTGTTGCAAAGAGAAGATTCACGGATCATGCAGAGGAAGCACTGATGTTTATCTTTGCAAAGGATGATGATACCGTTCATACCATCAGCAAGAAGATCATCGGTGATGTCAGAGAAGCCAGAAAGACAGAGCATTCCTCAGGCGGAATTGATGCGGTAGTGGATAAATTTGCAGGAATTCCGCGTCCGCTGCTGATTCCGATTGTTAAGATCATTCGTATCTTTGACTTCTGGGGACTGAATCCAAAGGCAATCACAGACGGAGATCCAAACTACGCAACTGTATTCATGAGCAATCTGGGAAGCATCAAGTGTCCGGCAGTATATCATCATCTGAATAACTACGGAACCAACAGTATCTTCCTGACCATCGG
>JAKSRN010000461.1 GCA_024403585.1 Lachnospiraceae bacterium
TTAAGACGCCGCCCTCTCACGGCGGAAACAGGGGTTCGATTCCCCTATCGACTGTTATGGTAGATTGGTCAAGGGGTTAAGACGCCGCCCTCTCACGGCGGAAACAGGGGTTCGATTCCCCTATCTACTGTTTGTGGTCGATTGGTCAAGCGGTTAAGACGCCGCCCTCTCACGGCGGAAACAGGGGTTCGATTCCCCTATCGACTGTGTTTAGAGCCGGAACCATTATGGTTCCGGCTTCTTTCATTTTCAGGATGTGAAGAACTTTTTCCGTTCCGCTGGTTTTCACGATACGAAGGATCTCCTTTCCCGATCTGACCGAAATCAACGAAAAGGTAAACGTAAGCTTTATTCCTGCCCCCTTGTAACATTTTCACCGAAATCATCTGCAAAGGAGAATGTATATGAATAAGAAAGAAATCCTCGAGATCCGTAAACTCCTCTCCAAAGACAACTGCCGTATTGACCGCATCTGCAGCTGCTATGTGGACGGCAACAAAGAGAAAAAAGCTACCATGAAGGAAGCATTTCTCTCCATTCCTGCTGAGGAGATGTTTAAATATGCTGATATCTTCAAGAAAACTCTGTCCGGTACTTTGGGCAAGAACCTGATCAACCTCTCCTATTCCCTGGATGAGGAGCTGACAGGCGATCACCAGAAGCTGCTTCTTGGGCTTCGTGATTCTGAGCTGAAGGACGATGCTCTGGTGGACCTTTTCTATGACAGAATGATCGAGACCTATGTCTATGCTGAGAACTACCTGATCATTCTGGTACACGGCATGTACGATATCCCGAAGAAATCCAAAAATAATGAGGAAGAATTCGATGCATCTGAGGATGTATACTCCTTCCTGCTCTGCAGTGTCTGCCCTGTCAACCTGTCCAAAGCAGGCCTCATGTACGATGGAACTTCCAATTCCTTCGTGGACAAGATCCAGGACTGGATGCTGGGTATGCCGGATCTTGGCTTCCTCTACCCTGCTTTCAATGACCGTAACACTGATATCCACAGTCTTCTCTATTACTCCAAAAATGCAGGCCAGCTCCACACCGAGATCACCGATGAACTTCTCGGCGCCGGCGTTCCTACCCCTGCTGCAGACCAGAAAACAGGCTTCAACGTGCTTGTGGAGGAAACATTTGGCGATGACTGTACCTTCGAGGTAGTGAAAAACATCCACGAAAACCTTCTGTCTATCATGGAAGAGAAAAAGGAAGAGCCGGATCCTGTAACTCTGGATCAGCGAGATGTCCGCATCCTCTTAGAGAACAGCGGCGCAAAGGACGAGCATATGGAGACATTTGAAGAGGAGTATTCCGCTGCGACAGGCAGTCAGGAGTCCATGATGGCATCCAATCTTACCAATACCAGAAGCTTCGAGGTAAAACTGCCTGATATCACAGTAAAAGTTGCCCCGGAGCGAACCGATCTCATTGAGACCCGCGTTCTGGAGGACGGCCGTGAATACCTGGTTATTCCTTTCGATGACGAGATTGAGGTGAATGGAATCCGGATTCATTCAGGCAGAAGAAACGTACAGGATTAAAATAGAATTGTCTTGAAACCCAATCAATAGCGAAGAAAAATCCTGAACCAATAACGTCATTATTATAAGAATTATAAGAAGACTTGATACCAAAAGAAGAGCAGCTTCACGCTGCTCTTCTTGTCATATAAAATATTCTGATGAATATACCCGAATTATAAAGCGGACATTCGCATTCTATCCGATAGTCATCTTAAGTCTATACTTTATCCGATCAGATATA
>JAKSRN010000462.1 GCA_024403585.1 Lachnospiraceae bacterium
CCGAGGAAATTGAGCATCGTGCGGAAGGTGTTCTCCATGAGGTTCATTACTCTGCGGAAATGCGCCCCTACCGTGGGGCGCAAAAGGCAGAGGGAAAGTTGGAGAAAGCCAATCTCGATTACCTCCAGAAGAAGGCACAGGCAGAGCATCCCACATCCAATCCCATTTCCAGATGGCGGCAGAAACAGGAAATCAAGCGACAGTATGCTGCTGCAAAAGCCGGGAAAGCTACGACGCATAACACAGCAGAAGCTGTTTCCAGTGGTGTTTCTTCCGCTGTTGAGACTGTCAAAGAAATTGGCAAGAAGCTGTTCAGCAATAAAAAGTTGTGGACTGCTGTTCTCGGAATCTTTTTCCTGCTCTCGTTCCTGCTGAATGTCATGTCCTCGTGTTCCGTTATCATTGAGGGCGTTGGTTCTGTCCTTGCCGGCAGCACTTACCCGGCAAGCGACAATGCCCTGTTAGGTGCAGAAGCCATGTACAAAGGCAAGGAGGATGATCTTCGCCAATATCTGAACAGCTATGAAAGCAGCCATGATTATGACGAATATCATTTTGATCTGGATGAGATCACCCATGATCCCTATGTACTTTCTTCGCTGCTCTCTGCTCTTGACCCAAACAGTTTATCCCTGGGTGCAGTCGCCGAGCTGATTGATCGTATCTTTGACCAGCAGTATATCCTCACAGAGAATGTCGTCACAGAAACACGGTATAAGACAGAAACGAAAACCAGAAACGAGTACACCTACAATGCAGAATCCGGCTCCTATGAATGGCACAGCTACACCTATACAGAACAAGTCCCATACGACTACACCATCTGTACGGTTACGCTGGAAAACAGAGATTTAAGCCATTTGCCTGTGGAAATTCTGACAAGCTCCCAGCTGAATATGTACGCCACTTACATGGCAACACTGGGCAATCGGCCTGATCTATTCCCAGGCTCACCCTATGTGGAGCTGTATCTGAACAAGACAGACCAGAGCTTTGACTTCCCGCCGGATGCACTATCGGATGATCGTGTTGCAGCCATGCTCAAAGAAGCCCAAAAATATCTTGGCTATCCCTATGTGTGGGGCGGCAGCAGTCCCTCCACGTCCTTTGATTGTTCCGGCTATGTCTGTTGGGTAGTCAATCATTCCGGCTGGAACATTGGCAGACTGAGTGCCCAGGGTATCTGCAACATTTGTACCCCCATTTCTGCGTCCAACTTGAAACCCGGTGATCTGGTCTTCTTCAAGGGCACTTATGATACGCCGGGTGTCTCCCACTGCGGGATCTATGTTGGTAATGGAACTATGATCCACTGCGGTGATCCCATAAAATACGCAAATATCAACACAACATACTGGCAGAGTCACTTCTATATGTTTGGACGTCTGCCATGAAAGGAGTAAACATTCATTTGAAATCCACTACCAGCAAGCTCCGCGCTGAGCTTGCAAAAAATACAGAGAAAATTGAAAAGCTGGAAGCCAGAAATCAGGAGCTTCGTGCTGAAATTGAGCAAGCCGAGAACACAGAAATTATCGGCATCGTTCGGGCAAGCGGCTACACCCCGGATGCTCTGGCAGCTCTGCTCAGTGCGGGCGGTATTCCCGTTCAGACAGTAAAGGAGGACAGCACGGATGAAGCATAAAGCCAGAATTCTTTCGCTTCTTCTGGCTCTTGTGCTTTGTTTCTCCAGCATGGGCATTACCGCCTTTGCAAAGGGAGATGACCCGGATTACACCGTGGTCATTCCCGGAGAAACACGGCCTCCCGCT
>JAKSRN010000463.1 GCA_024403585.1 Lachnospiraceae bacterium
GACGGCGGATACAGCATCCGCTCTAAAATATATTGTAAGGATCTGAAAAACATCGATCGTGTGATTCTGTTTTTACATGGCTTCGGCAGTTACAAGGATACTGCTGCCCTCACACGATTCGGTGAAAAAGTCATATCCAAATATAAGACCACTGCAGTGATCGGCTTTGATTTCCCTTGTCATGGTGCAGATGCCAGAAAAAAACTGGTTCTCTCTGAGTGCTGTACCTATCTGGAACTGGTGAAAAAATATGTCAATGAACACTTCAAAACAGACCAGATCTATATCTATGCCACAAGCTTCGGTGGATTCATCACTCTGAAATATATCCACGAGAATGGTAATCCATTTGTAAAGATCGCCCTCAGAAGCCCTGCCATCACCATGCACGATTCACTTATCGAGCATGCAAAAAACAGTGGCGAGTACGATAAGCTTCTGAAAGGCAAGGAAGTACTCATTGGCCACGAGCGAAAGGTAAAAGTTTCCATGGCCTTCTTTGAAGAGATCAAGGAAACAGATCTGGACAATATTGAGTTTCTGGATTATGCGGATGATCTTCTGATCCTGCATGGTACCGAAGATGATACGGTACCATTCGACGTAGTGCAGCAGTTTGCAGATAACAATGTGATCGAGTTTGTCTCCTTCGAGGGGGATCACCGTGTACGAAATCCCAAGACCATGGATTTTGTGATCCATACCATTATCACATTCTTTGATCTTGGGTAAGATTTATATAAAAACACAGGCTAAGCTTCTTCGGCTTAGCCTGTGTTTTTTTACTCAGTCCTCAGCGCAGTAACCGGATCCATCTTAGATGCTTTTCCGGATGGGATGAGACCACCGATCATAGTGAGAATAGTACTCAGGATGATCAGCAGAACTGCATTGACCACGGAAAGCTGTGCATGGATCTGGGTTGTCTCTGCAACCTTTTGAATAATGATATTGATTGGGATCAGCAAGAGAAGGCTGACCATAATACCGATCAATCCGGAAAGAAGTCCGATAATAAAGGTCTCCGCATTGAATACCTGAGAGATGTTTCTCTTAGAAGCACCCAGGGCACGGAGGATTCCAATCTCCTTTGTTCTTTCAAGAACGGAAATATAGGTGATAATACCGATCATGATCGATGATACCACCAGCGAAATAGCAACAAAGGCAACCAGTACATAGGAAACTGCATTGATGATGGTCGTAATGGAACTCATCATGGCCGCCACCACATCTGTATAGACGATCACCTTTTCTTTCTGACCACTCTGCTCCATTCGATCATTGTAATCATTCAGAATATTTACGATTTCTTCTTTATTTTTAAAATCCTTCGGATAGATCAGGATCTCATAGGGATCATCCAGATCAGCAGAGTTCAAACTGGACAAGACCTCACTATAAGAAGTATTCTTACTTCCTAACATGGAGGACATCATCTTGGTCAATTCATCTCCATTCATGGTCATCTGCATGGCACCGGCCATCGAACCTTCCATTCCCTCGGAAAATGCTCCCGTCATCTGGGCCATCATAGACGTAAATGCAGTGGTCATTGCCTGTGAAAAAGCATTTCCAATCTGTGTACTTAGCTGAGACATCATTCCAACCATGGCTGAAGAGATGGCCTCACTTAAGCCGGTACCAATCTGAGTCATAACGCCTGTCATCACACCGGTCATAGCTTTTGTGAGCTGTGTCTGCAGCTGCTGTGAAATAGCCGTCATTACAGCCGTCATCACGGAATTCATGGATTCCGCCATCTGTTTCTG
>JAKSRN010000464.1 GCA_024403585.1 Lachnospiraceae bacterium
GTTTGCGTGCCGGATTTAAGCCTTCTGAGCCTGAACTGCAGCATAAATCTGCTGCATTCTGGCATCGACTGCCTGCATCTGTTCCTGCAGTTTTGCGATAGATTCTGAAAGGCGCTTTTCTGATGCATCCATTTCAGTAATCCTGTCATTCAGATAGGAAATACTTTCCTCTGCTGATTTTTCAACAGTAATGCCTGCACCGATTGTAACAAGCATTTTGTCGGCATCAGAAACAGCAGCACGGATAGAAACTCCTCCCCCTAACGGAAGAAGAGCGGTGGCGCTGCATCCTGCATTCTGCAGAGCAGTAATTGCCTCAATGGATGCGCGTGCCTCTGCCTTTGCTGCGCCGATGAACTTCAGCTGCTCTGAAAGCATCGTAAACTGATTTGAGTATTCAGCTGCGTATGCCTGCAGAGACTGAATCTCCTGCTCAATTGACATCTGCGGAACTTTTGCACTTGTTTTAGCTGCCATCTGCACCCTTTACGGATTCAATAGCGATATACTTACGTTCAAGTCTGTGCTTGCTTCCGATAGTTGCAAGAGTAAACTCTCCTGCAAGCTTCTCGGACGGAGCCTCGACTACTTTTGTGAAGGGCTTCATCTCACCATCGTTTAAGAATTTACCCTTAACTTCGAATTTCGGCATGTTAATCTACCTCACATAAATCCAAATACATCTTCAATTCTGCCAAGTTCGAAACCTGTCGTTGTGTTTCCTGCAAGGTATCCTTTGTTGTTAATGATAAGACCTGCGCCTATCATATTAGACCCCATATTTACCGAACCGGTTCCAATCGGGAAATCCTTAATTGGAATCTGTGATTCCAGTTTTGCAATCTCTTCGGGACTGGAACGTGCCGGAAGAAGAACTCCGGAGTTGGTAATTGCACATGACATACCCACCGTTCCGACACCGGCAAAGGACATCGGAATGGTTGGAACCTTCAGAAAGTCGCCAACCATGCGGCGCATTTCTGAAGACATGTCAGGGTGTACAACGGCAAACGAATCATTGGCAAGAATCACATTCCCTGCAGCATTCATCTCTTCACCCAGCAGAAGAACGTCTCCATAATCCTGCAGGATATCAAGCTCTGAATCCTGAATGAGACCAGATACAACAAATCCGTTCGAGTTTCCGGTCAGAAGAAGACCGATAACTGAAGACCCCTGAATGAATGTTTCAACAACATCCACCTCGAGCGCTTCAGCTACTTTTGTTTTAAACTCTTCGGGAGAGTCAATCGGGACAAATGCAACATCGTCAAAGGCGCGTGCAAATACCCCGATGTTCGGGTCGCCGTTCAGGGACAGGGTGGGATCCATTTATTTATTCCTCTGCAAGTTCTGCCTGAATCTGTCCGTCTTCGAACTTCATTGCACGAACACGGATTCTTCTTGGCGGTTTCTGTGATCCGCGTGCCCAGACTGCCTCGTTAATGGATTTGTCGAGCTTAACATCCTCGCTCTTTAAGTGGTGTGCAAGGAATGCGCGGATATCAGTAATTGCTGCGTTTGCACGCTTGTAGCACGGTACGCGCTTAACATCGCGAAGCGGAATAATGTAGATCTGTTCTTTCTGTACTTCTACCATCTTCTTACACCTTCAGCGTGCTGCGTCTCCAGCTGCGTCTCTTCGGGTGAGACACAACGTTACGCTTTGTCTTAATCATAACCCATGCGGGAACTCTGCGGTTCTGCTGGGTCGCCTTAGATAACCGGATTTTACGGCTTTTCGTAAGTCTGCTCATGGTTTATTCAC
>JAKSRN010000465.1 GCA_024403585.1 Lachnospiraceae bacterium
CCTTCCTCCACAAGTGGTCTTCCGATGATGACCAGCTGTACACCACACTCATGGGCAGCTTCCACCTTCTCAGGATATCCACCCGTCACACCGGTGTCCTTTGTAACCAGGTATTTTGCATCTGTCATATGGATCAGTGCCACATTCATTTCCTTTGAAAATGGTCCCTGCATGCAGATCAGATGCTGTCCCTGAAAACCTAAATCCGCACAGGAAACTGCAACAGATGGTAAGGATAAAACTCTTGCATAGAGGCGGTCCTTATAATTCGGAACCGCTGTAAAGAAATGCAGCTCTTTGCTGCCGGTGGTCAGAAGAACATTTCCCTCTGTTCCGGACAGATATTCAGCTGCTGCTTTCGGACTCTCCACATAAACCGCATCCTTCAGGATCTCTTTGCTTCCTTCACGAAGAACACGTAAATACTGGTGTCCGGTGTGTTCGCAGGCGGTACGGATATTCTCCGTCACCACAGCTGCGTAAGGGTGGGTTGCATCGATGACCAGAGCATCCGGAGCTGCATTCATGCGCTCCTCCATCTCTTCTGTAGTCAGGCGGCCGCTCTGAACAGTGACGCCCTCTCCTGCATCGATGAGACTCTCACCATATTCGGTAGCCACAAAGACGCAGACCTTTTTGTCTGTGCCTTTCAGCTGCTCTGCTATAGTCCGGCCCTCGGTAGTGCCGGCAAACAGCAAAATGTTATACATTTTTATATCCTCTTGGTGTAACCATTTTTCCGGAAAGTTCTTTAGTCTGAGAGTTTCCGATGAATACAGTTGTGAACATATCAACCTCTGTATCGCGGAGTTTCTTCAGAGTCATTACTTTGTAAGCCTCGCCGTCACGGCCGATATTCTCAACAAGACCGCAAACTGTATCAGGGCTCTTATGCTGCATCATGAGATCGCAGGCTTTCTGCAGATAATCATGACGTTTCAGGCTGGATGGGTTATAGAGAACGATCGACAGATCTGCCTCAGATGCCAGCAGAAGACGTTTCTCGATCTTCTCCCATGGAGTCAGAAGGTCGCTTAAGGAGATCAGACAGAAGTCGTGAATCAGTGGAGCACCCAGAACAGCGCCGCCGCCCAGAGCAGCAGTTACGCCCGGAAGGATCTTCAGCTCAACCTCAGGATAATTTACACCAACCTCATACATAAGGCCGCTCATACCGTAAACGCCTGCATCACCAGAGCAGATCATAGCAACTGTTTTGCCTTTTTTAGCCTCTTCGAATGCCATCACGCAACGGTCTACTTCTTTTCTCATAGGAGTTGTTAAAAACTCTTTTCCCGGAAAATGATCTTTTACAAGATCAATGTATACGGTATAACCTACGATACAGTCACAGCTTCTTAATGCCTCTGCTGCCTCGATGGTCATCTTCTCGTATGCACCAGGTCCGATTCCAACTACATAAATTAAACTCATATTTTTATTCTCCAATCCTGAAGGGTCACAGCACAGGTAGAGCTGTCTCCCTTTGTTTTTTTAATGATCAGTTTGCCCCCGCCCTTTTTCACAGCGGCACGCTCGCAGACATTGTCCACGCCGGTGATGCTGGATACAAAACCAGAGGCAGAAAAGTCCCCTTCTACGGCTTTCAGTTCCTCAGCCGTGTAGACGGTGAACGGAAGATTTCTTCTTCTGCAGAATTCCAAAAGCCCCTTCTCGTCCTTCTTCAGGTCGATGGTGGCCACTGCAGAAAGTGCTTCCGGATGGATGTGGTTTTCTTTCAGAACACGATCCACCAGTTCTTCAAT
>JAKSRN010000466.1 GCA_024403585.1 Lachnospiraceae bacterium
TAGATGAATTTGTTTGATTATATGAACGAAAAGAATAAAGAGACGGAATCGCCGCTGGCTTCCCGTATGCGTCCGACCACTCTCGACGAAGTGGTGGGACAGCAGCATATCATCGGAAAGGATAAGCTGCTCTATCGTGCCATCAAGGCAGATAAGCTCAGCTCCGTTGTCTTCTACGGCCCGCCGGGAACCGGAAAGACCACCCTTGCCAAGGTGATCGCCAACACTACCAGTGCAGAATTCCGTCAGCTGAATGCCACCACAGCCGGTAAAAAAGATATGGAAGAGGTGGTAAAGGAGGCACAGAATCTCAGGGGCATGTACCAGAGAAAGACCATCCTGTTTGTAGATGAGATCCATCGCTTTAATAAAGGCCAGCAGGATTATCTGCTCCCATTTGTAGAGGATGGAACACTGATTCTCATCGGTGCAACCACAGAGAATCCATATTTTGAAGTAAACGGGGCGCTTCTGTCCAGATCAGTGATCTTCGAACTGCAGCCCCTCCAGAAAGAAGATATCAAAGAACTTCTGACCCGTGCCGTGACAGATCCTGTAAAAGGTCTTGGAAGTTACGGGGCGATCCTGGATGAAGATGCGAAAGAATTCCTGGCAGATATGGCAGGAGGAGATGCCAGAGCAGCCCTCAATGCCATTGAGCTGGGGATCCTCACAACAGCCCCTTCCTCCGATGGAAAGATCCATATTACACTGGAAGCAGCTTCCGAATGTATCCAGAAGCGCCTGGTGCGTTACGATAAGACAGGAGACCAGCATTACGACACAATCTCCGCCTTTATCAAGAGCATGCGCGGCTCAGACCCGGACGCAGCAGTTTATTATCTGGCAAAGATGCTGGCAGCAGGAGAAGATATCAAATTCATCGCCCGCCGCATCATGATCTGCGCCTCAGAAGATGTGGGAAATGCAGACCCCATGGCACTGGTCCTTGCCACCTCTGCTTCCATGGCAGTGGAACGGGTAGGAATGCCGGAAGCCCAGATCATCCTGAGTCAGGCAGTAACCTATGTTGCAAGTGCGCCTAAAAGTAATGCAGCCTGTAATGCCATCTTTGCGGCACAGGATTCAGTGAAGAAGGTGCGGACTACCGTCCCGGTTCATCTGCAGGATGCACATTACGGCGGCCATGAGAAGTTGGGTCATGGAATCGGATACAAGTATGCCCATGATTATCCGAACCACTATGTAGACCAGCAGTATCTGCCTTCCGAGATCGAAGGAGAGCAGTTCTATATTCCTACAGAGATGGGAAAAGAAGCAGAGATCAGGGAGCATTTTAAGAAAATAGGTAAAAAGGGATATTGAACATGACAAGCATTCCTCTTCCTACGTCTTTACGACCATGAGGAAGGGGAATGCTTTTCTCAGATAGGGGCAGAGCCTTGTCTGAGAAGGCTGCGGAGCAGCCGGGTGTTCATGAGCATGGAGCAGAGCGGAATTTGAATATCTGTATTTCTCTGTGAAATTGAATATCTGTATAGTTCTGGAATAGTAAAAAAATCCTTTAAAACAAAGGAAAAACAGAGGTGACAAGACAACTGACAACAAATGTTTTGACATTTGTCTTGCATATTGCCTGGGTTTCTGCTACTATGAGGGCGTCACAAAAGTGAACACTCATAAGAAAGAGGAGAGTAAATATGAGTAAGACAAATGAAACAACCAAGGCACAGACAGGCTTTGGTGGCTTCCTTAAGCGTAAAAATGTCATCATTTCCGGAAAGAGATACGGAATTGATGCTCT
>JAKSRN010000467.1 GCA_024403585.1 Lachnospiraceae bacterium
AAACCTCTTCTCCGAAGAAGGAACAACATTTTCCCTTTGATCCTGGAAACTGCAAGCGGTCCCCTACTTCTTCCGTCATCTGTAAGTGCTCGGAAGTCATTCAGGATAAAACGTTCTTTCGCTTCCAGTGTGATCGGGAATGAGAAGGCATCTTCTTCCGGAAGGTAAGTCTCATAAGGGATTTCTTCCACAGGAGGATATCCATCCACGGTAAAACCACCATTCTCCGGAAAATCAACCGTCTGTCCTTCCGTTGCTACAATTCTTCCTACACATGTTTCTCCATCCGGTCCTTCATAGATGACTACATCTCCACTTTCCGGTGTCCCAACTCTCAGAAAGATGCAGAGATCTCCATCGCGGACGAAAGGCGACATGGTATTGCCGGTCATGCGATGAATATTGAAGATAAGAGTAAACAAGGAGATTCCCATGACCAGAAGACATATTGTTTTTACCATAAAATCTGTAAGCGGAAGTCTGCTGCCGCTCTGCTTTGTTCCGTCTTTCTTTTTCATCTGCCCATTCCTTTATCGTTTTTGTCTTTCATTTATAATTTTGTAAAGTGGACATAAGCATCCCCATTATACCCTCCGTATATCTCCACGAGATCGGGGAAGTGGAATGCTTATGCGTGTTCAATTTTTCGATCTTCTCAAAAGAAATAGCATACCTGCCAGCAACATGCCAAGGGCCATACCACCCATCTCCATTGCATTTGTCGCAACACCTGTAGGAACGATCATCTCTTTTCGGTTTTCAAAAGTGACACGAACAGGATCCTTCCCTAATGTGCCGGAAGCATTTTTTGAAGTGACAGTATATCCCAGATCTGCTCCGTCGGTCTCTTCCACCTTGTACTTCACACCCTGAGGCAGGTCTGTAAATGTCTTCTCCTGACCATGCTGCAGGGTAAAATCCTTCACCGAAGCAACCTTTCCATCTGCCGCATAAACCGTCAGCTTAAAATGAAACACTGTGTTTTTGTTACCTGCTGTTCCGGAAACTGTCTTTTTCACGGTGATACTTGTCTTTGGTGTTTCCTTTGGCGGAACTGCATAGGAAGAAAGCAGCATGATGGTCTGCTGTCCCGGTACCGGTGTGAAGATACTGACGGTTCCTGTGATATCGTCCTTGGCCTGGATAGCAGAATACAACTGGTTAGCCAGGCTGATTGCTGTATTATTGGCACGGTAGGTATAGTTGCCTGCTCCCGGTATTCCAAGTTCAGCAGCTCTTCTGGTTGCCGCCATGTGGGTCAGGATATGACGAGCCGGATTGGTAGATGCAAATCTGCCACTGATGTCTTCCGGTCCGCCGAAGCCGTAATACATGATCTTTAAAAGCATCGGATCTGAGTATTCTGTAACAGACGCCGTGTAGGAAATTTCTCTTCCCTGGTCATTGTGTCCCGGTGCCTGGACGGAGGGGTTGATGCAGTAGCCGTTGGCATTTCCCTGAAAGTCGCCCTGTTTGATATAGAACATGGCGTCGTAGCCGGAACCGAATCCTTCTGCTGCCAGTGAAAGGAATCCATTCATATTAAAAGTAATGGTGCGGACCGTAGTCTTAGGGGCAGCTGCAAGCATGGCTGCTTTTGTTACTGCATATCCCTGCTCTTCCACGTATTCTTCCAGTGCAAGAATCTCTGTTTCAGACAATTCCTCCACTCTTTCCACTTCGATCACACCGGATACAGGCTCGGAATTGCTGATTGTCACAATGATCAGATCCTCATCTGCAAGTAATTCTTTATATGGTGT
>JAKSRN010000468.1 GCA_024403585.1 Lachnospiraceae bacterium
GGTGGAAGCTGCTGAAACGGCTGGGGCTGATGAAACGAATGGAGCTGTTGAAACGGATGGAGACGCTGAAGAAACTGACACAGTAAATAATTCTGATGCTAATGGATCAGAGGAAAATCCAGAAGGTTCAGCAGAAATTGCCGGGACAGTGTAATTATATAGTATTGACGATTTAGAAATTAAAAGGTGCAATGAACTACTATTTGAATAAGTAGTTCGTTGCACCTTTTTGTTACTAGCGATTATTGATATTAAAAACTACACTCCAAAAAACTCATTAATTCCTGCAAGCAAACCTCTTGCCAGCGCATCCAGCTTCTCCTGGCTGTGATCGGAAGCTGCATTACCCAGCTCAATATCGATGGACGGCACTCTACTGTAAGAAGTCTGAGTAAGATCGGATGGCATGGATCCATCATCGAAGATTGGCTGATCCTGAGTTCTTAATCCATTAATCAGGCAATCGCCAAGATGATTGCTTCGCTCCCAGGTTTCGCTGACTGGGTACATGGATTTTAATGCTTCCGGAACAGACATATAATAACAGCCTTTATCGTAATCCAGATCGTCACCGTCGAAATGCAGTGCGATGTGGCATTCTGCATTGTTGTTGCAGATTACGGTACGGGCAATGTTATCAAACTGAACATCTTCACCATCGCGGATCATCAGAACATCATAGCCATTCTCAAGAAGAATTGCTTTTAAAGCCTGTGCCACTTGAAGATTGACCACGCTTTCCGGTGTACCATCAAAGAAATCCATTCCTGTTGATGCAGCCATGGAGTAGACTGCACCCTCTGCGTTGGTTCCACCGGTTACTTTTGGCGAACCGTCAGGATGGCTTAAGGTCTGCACGCTGGAGCTACCAGCACAGCCATGTCCGGCATTGACACCGATCACATGATTGTTTCTATTGTTCTCTGCTTTGTAAAGAACCGCTGTTCCATCATGGATCATTGAGTTTTCAGCAAACTCCCAGGATGGATCGAAAGTGATATTCACAGGGGTTGTATCTACAGGTTCCGGAGCAGGAGTGGGAGTTTCCGGAGCAGGAGTGGGAGTTTCCGGAGCAGGAGTAGGAGTTTCCGGAGCAGGAGTAGGGGTTTCCGGAGCAGGAGTGGTTGTGATTACCGCTACCTCTTTTTCAGATGAAGAGCTTGTACTTGCTGAAGCAGATCCTGGTTCGGCAGTTTTCTTTCCGCAAGCAGAAAGAAGCATTGTTCCGAGCAGTAATCCAACTAATATTTTTTTCATAGGTGACTACCTTCTTTCATATTTATCTACTAATATATATACATTTTTTTCTTGTGTGAGTAAAGAATTTTCTGTTATAATACAATTTATGTAATTTAGTGAGGCAGAGAATCGGATGATTGGTAAGGATGGGGAGCCTGATCACAGTTTTTCTGCTTTGATGACATATTTCAGGGGAGTTATTATGAAAAACCGATTATTAAAAAAGGGACTGGTCATGCTGTTGCTGGCCGGGCTTTTAGGATCAGAGACTGTTGTTCCTGCATGGGGAGCAGAAGAGCAGCCAGGATTTTCTTCTGATCAGGAAACTTATATAGAAGAACCAGACCTGTCGTCTGAGTCAGGTATTAGCGACGGCAGTAATGAAGGCAACAGAGAGGACTTGGAATCTGTTGCAGAAGATAGCACCTTGACGGAGACTTCGGATGATCTGTCTGGCGAAGTCGATCAGGAAAAGGAAGCATTTGCCACGGATTCTGTTGTAGAAGAGGCGCAGGAAGCT
>JAKSRN010000469.1 GCA_024403585.1 Lachnospiraceae bacterium
TCAGATGCATCTCCGGATACTGCTCCAGGATCCACCTGATATTCTCCTCATCCTCTTTCAGGGCAAAGGTGCAGGTAGAATACAGAAGTTTTCCACCCTTTTTCAGCATACGGATCCCGCTCTCCAGAATGGAGCGCTGTACCGGTACATAGTTGTCCGGACCTGCTTCTTTCCAATACTCAATCATGGAATGCTCTCTTCTGAACATTCCCTCGCCGGAGCATGGTGCATCAATGAGGATACGGTCAAAGTATTCCGGGTAGGCAGGCGCAAGATGAATCGGATCCTCTGCACTCACAAGGAGATTAGGGATACCTGCCAGTTCCAGGTTTTTAAGGAGAGCGCGGGCACGTGACATGCTGATGTCATTTGCAAGGAGCATACCCTCGCCCTTGAGACGGCTGCCCAGTTCGGTGGCTTTGCCGCCCGGAGCCGCGCAGAGATCCAGTACCTTGTGGCCAGGCTGCACATCCAGACGGTTGGCCGGTGTCATGGCACTGGGCTCCTGCAGATAATAAAGACCTGCATAGTAATGAGGATGTCGCGCCGGAGCGGCGGCATCCTCGTAATAAAAGCCATTCTTGATCCATGGAACCTGTGTCAGTTCCAGTTTTGTCAGATTTATAAAGTCTTCGGTGGAAAGCTTACCTGTGTTGACGCGGAGGCCATGGGCCGGAATCTCGGAAAAACTTTCCATGTAGGCGTCAAAGTCCTCTCCAAGAAGCTCTTTCATGTTCTGAATATAAGACTCAGGTAATGTCATATTTCTGTGGTTCCTTCCCACCTGTGTTGGTCATCTTCTGTGTACGGTAACCCTGGGAGATCATATCCAGCTGGCGATGGAACTTGCGCAGGGCGTTCATATCCTTCCGCTGGTATACCCGGTAAAACTCATCCTGGATCTTCTGGATCTCACGCTTTGGTGCGATGGTATAAAGATTCTCCAGGGCACAGAGAATTTCTGCAACCATATGATGCAGGAGCTGTGATGAAAGCTGTGCATCCATGATCTCGCTTCGTACTGCAGACATCTCAGAATCCAATGCTCCGACCGCCTCTGCTGCCTTTGTCAGACGCAGTCTTACATGTTCCGGGATATCTCTCTTATATTTATACTGAAGGGAATGCTCGATGGTGGCCCAGAAATCCATACCCATGGTTCGGATCTGGATCTCTACCGGGATCTTCTTCGGTCCGTTCAGTGTTTCTACCCGATAGGTAATGATCATGTGAAAACTGCGGTAGCCGCTTTCTTTCTGGAATTTCACATAATCCTTAACGGTTCTCACCTTCATATCCTCGCGGCTCTCAATGAGTTCCACAATCTGCTCAATATCTTCTACAAACTGGCAGATGATACGGATGCCTGCAATGTCCTCGACCTTTTTCTCCATCTTATCGATCGGGATCTCCTTGCGATGCAGTTTATCCAGGATACTGGAAATCGACTTAACACGACCGGAAACCTCCTCGATCGGGCAGTATCTGCCATTCATCTGATATTCAGTTTTCAGTCTGTCAAATTTATATACGATCTCTCTCACCGCAATCTCATAAGGGTGGAGGATCTGATTCCATAACAGAATATCCATACTTATATTTCACCTCCCAGAAACTCTGTCAGATAGGTGATCTTATCTGCCAGAAAATTTCCTGCACTCTCTGTGTGGCTGTCCACACGAGTGCTGATTCGTAAGCCATCAGGCAATAAAAGGATTCCTTCCAGACTTACGGACAGGTCTGCCTGTCCGGGCTG
>JAKSRN010000047.1 GCA_024403585.1 Lachnospiraceae bacterium
ATCTTCTGTCCATTCTGAGTCGAGATAACAGCTTACATAAGCAGAGATATCTTTGGTGGTTCCATTGGAATATCTTGCTGTTACTTTCATGCCTGCAGGATCAAAGGTCTGTCCCTTGCAGTAAACCGCTGTGGACGGATCCTGTGTTACTTCAAGAGAAGTGATCATGCTGGAAAGCTTCATCAGCTGTGCAGAGTCATTCTTAAAGTAGATATTTCCATCTGCGTCGACGATCGGACTGCAGATGGCATACTGAGCCTGCTTTCCTGATGGAGTAAAGAGTACATAAGCTGTATCAAAATCATATGTAACGTTCTTTTCTGTATAGCTCTCGTGGGTGCTGTAGGCTGGATCCAGAGCGGTCTGACCTGCTTTGTCACGAAGTACACGAAGTTTTCCAGGTGTAAAGTTATCCAAGAAGTATACATATACATATTCAGTGTCATTCTCATAAGCTGTCGTTAACAGACCACTGGTCTGAGGATAACCCTGTGTAGGGACTGTATATGCGATGGACCAGCTTGCAAGATCGATTACTGTAATGTTGTGTCCGGAATACTGAGTGAACTGTCCTGTTCCACTGGCACCAACATATGCTCTTCCTTTATAAACTGTCGGAGTGGATGAACTCATAGCAACACTGTTTTCAGAACCGTTGCTCAGTTTGATGGAACGGAAAGAGTCTTCCCTGAAAGTTCCATCTGCATTCATGCGGATACTGCAGAAATAGCCACCTTTAGAGGTGAAATAGCAGGCATCTGTTGCTGCATCATAACAGATACTGCTTCTGAGATCTCCGACAACAGGTGCTTCGAATTTATCCAGGATTGCTCCTGTTACAGGATCAAATGAAATTACAGATCCGTGGCCGGTTGAAGATCCGGAATCACCATCATCAGTAGTTACCAGTGTATAGGCATCGGTTACATATGCGCCAGCCCAGTAGAAACCTTTATCTGTGTGACGCCAGGTGGCAAGTTTTGCTTCAGTAGTCTGTGCAGGATCCTCATCTGTGACGGAAATGCAGACAAAATTCGCTTTTTTGGTTTCACTGTTCCAGAAACCTGTGTAAATATAGCCATCTTTATAGGCGATGGTACTGTTAGGCTGTCCTCCAAGTGGATCTGTATATAGCCATACAGACTCAAGAGTTTCTGCATTGAATGCCTGAATACGTCCATTGGAAAGACCTACAAAAATCAATCCGTTTGCGTAAGTCGGAGAATTGATTGCGAAAGAAGAACTTGCAACCATATCACCGGACTGAACTACTTCGCCTGTCTCTTTATCTACTTTAACAATGGATGTTCCTGCGTATGTATAGAGATAGCCACCTACAAGAATCGGACAACCGGTTGCTCCGCTTCCATAGCCATCACCGATCTTGTTGGCCCATACAAGTACAGCGTCTTCTGCCTTGATTGGAGTTTTTGAATCTGTGATACCATTGTTCTCAGTGCCCTGACGGAAGCTGCTCCAGTCATCATCGCCGGAGATATCCTTGTAAGAGGTTTCTTCTGCTTTTACAAGATTGTAATTATAAGATGTAACATTCTTATCAGATGTGAAAGAACCGCTGGTTCCTACATATCCTTTCGCAGTGATCACATAATTGTAGGTTAGTGTTTCACAAAGTGCATAGCTTCCGTCTTCTTCAGGAAGGATTCTTACTCCTGAAAGATCCTCAGTAAGGAAAAGAGTTGCATCTGCAGGGGTAATATTAAATCTGGTCACTACAGGATCCAGTTTGGTAACGTGAACGGTATAAACCTGTTCAATTGCTTCCGGATCTGTATGTCCAATTGTAATGGTTATATCCTCTGCTGCTTTTTTAGGATCCAGTGCTATGGATGTAGTCTGAGCTACATTTGGCGCATGCTCTTCATCAAAACGAATTTCGCTGCTACCCTCTGGAGAAGCTACAGTAATCACTCCATTGAAATCATTACCGACTAATGAAGAGTAAAGCTGAGTATCAATGTTCAGTGTCTGCGTCTTCTTTGCGACACCGGCAGTATAGTTCAGGACAGTTTTGTCATATCCTGTCTTAGCTGCTACTGTGTCCTGAGTAAGTACAAGCTCATTGCCGTCCGGATCGCTTACTTTAATTGAGTTAGCTTCCATTAAACGACGTACACGTACTTTATAATCCTGGTAATAGGTTACACCGGTACTGTCTGTTTTGGTTACAGTGATCGCAAGACGATTGGTATTTCCGTTCTGATTAATAAGTGTTGGAATATTTGTTGCTTTTCCAACAGTATGATCTCGCTCAATCGGATCTCCCTTATAGCTGTTATAGGAAAGATGAATGGTAAGATCTGAAGCTGCTACATTGGCAGTCATATAGCAGAAGGTTCTGCTGGTACCGATCTGGAAATCCAGTTCATGCTCTGAAGGTGCAAAATCAGGAACGATTGGATACATAACAGCTGCTGTTCCTGTTGCAGATTTGATGTCCATAGATGTGATCCAGTCAGTGGTTACAGGTGTTGCAGCATTCACTTTTAATCCTGCAGATGCAGTAAAGCTGCCGGATGTGTGATACCATGTGTCTTTTGTTCCGATCCAGGTATATGTTTCACCCGGAGTCAGATGATATGTATCTGCTGCAGCTGATTCTGTTGCCGGAAGGATTTCTTCACCTGCTGCATTCTTGATACAAGTGGTCATTCCAGCCGCATGATTTAAAGTAACTTCTGCAGATTCTTTTTTCTCGATTTTCAGAACATAACTGCGCTCTACCCCATCAGCTGCTGCAGTTACTTTTACTGTGGTAACACCTTTATTCTGAAGTGTAACGGTAGTTGGACTGCCATTTTCTACTGCTGATCCGTTGACTGTAAGTGCTGCATTGTCACACAGCAATGTAGCTGTCAGATCCACCTGGTTTTCTACAGTGGAAAGTGTATATTCCAGTGTATCAGGGTTGAATTCTAACGGAAGTTTTGTCCCTTTCGCTTTTACGGTAAGGCCTGAGAGAGTAGGTACACGTACAAAGGAAATACGGTATTCCTGTGTCTGTGTGGTGCCATCAGCCATAGCTTTTCTTGCTTCCACACGGGCGTATCCAGGAGTAAGTGAATTTGCTTCTACCGCATTATTTACATAAGTAGTATGGCTGTTCCAAACCTTGGCACCAGACTGCATCTCGCTGTCAGTACCAAAATAGAGTCTTACTGATGCAGGGTCCACATCGGCAGCGTTAGCTGCGTAGATAAAGAGCTTGGTACCTGCATAATCAGGAAGATAATAGACAGCATCAGAACCAAAGGTTCCTGTTTTTGTTACAGGCTCACTCCAGTCAGTAGCAAGACCAAGATCAACGTCTGCAATCCACTGTCCGGAAGGAAGCTCTACTGAAAGCACATTCTCGGTACCGGCTTCTACTGTCAGATTTCCTTTTATATGACTGAATAGTCCGTCGCTGATATCAAAGCTGTATGCACCTGGAACAAGAGAGACGCGTCCATCCTGAGGAAGGTCCATTACTGATTCGGTTCCGTAAGCATTTGTAAAGGTACAGGTAGCAGAAGCAACAGGTGTGCCTCCACGAGTGATCTGAAGGATTACAGGTGCAGTATCACCGTGGATCAGTTCCAGGTAATCCTCTGTTTTAGAAAGCAGTTCAGCATCCATTGCAGCTGCTGTATCCGCATCAGCGGACCAATAGCCGGAAAGTGCAGCGTTAGCAGCCTCAGCAAGAGGTGCATACTGGGTTCTGCCATCACCTGCTTCTCTGTAAGCAGCAAGATCTTTCTCAAGTGACAGAAGTGCATCTGAATAAGCCTGCTCATAATTACCGGTGATCCAGATTGCTGAGATCTGGTCTGCAGATACGGTAAGATCATAACCGGCATTATCATAATAGAGAATATAGGAATCAGATACGCCTTCAACAGCGTTGATCCATCCTCCATCTTCCAGTCCGGCAAATGTATATCCGCTTGCTAACAAAGCATCTTTTACACTTGAACCGGGATTGTAATGAATAGTGGTAGGCGGAATGATCGGCTGTCCGCCTGAAAGAGCCATCAGCACAAAGCTTCCGCTCTCTCCGTCTGCCCATACAGTCAGAGCACTTGCCGGGATCAGAGTCCAGGTTAGAAGCACTGCCAGCATAAGAGACAGGAATCTTTTAGCTTTCTTTTTCAATAGTTTCATAGGTCTCCTCTCTTTAGTCAGAATTTACAGGATCTGTCGGTTCCTCAGGTGATGGATCCACAGGAGGATCAGGATCTACAGGATCTACCGGTGGGTCAACCGGAGGGAGCTGTGGTATCTCTTCCACCTGTCTGTCATGACATCTTGAACATTCTCTTACGATCTCACCAGGGGCATCGCTTGTTGCTTCCGTGCGGCTGATCTCAACATAATCGTGTCCAAGTGCAGGAATTGCCTGCCCTGAAAGCTTTGTACCACAGTAAGAACAAGTAGACTCTTCTTCTCCTTCTTCTGTACATGTAGCCTGTTTTTTAATCTCTGTGGTTCCGGCTACGTGGGACTCAGAGCGAACGCCATTGATCCAGCTGCAGCAGTAGGTAGACAGTGTTCCCTGACCGGAGGAAGCACCGATATCCTTTCCGTAAGCAACGGTATAGCGCAGATAAATAGTTTCACCGGGGCTCATAAAGTAACCGGATAATCCTTTACCTGAATAGAGGCTTCCGCCGGCAGAATACATCCAGCCGGATCCCTGTGTAAAGTGATGTTCACCCAGCACAGCACCCGGGTAAGAGCCGGTTCTGTTGAGTCCGTCTTTATCAATGAGTTTCCAGAGAATTTCATCCGGTTCAAGACCACTGCAGTCACCAAGATTGAGACCTCGGATATAGAAGCCGTTATCAAGTGTACCTGAGTAGCTTACTTCGATACCGTTATTGGTCAGGGCCTCCAGCACTGCATAGGATGCAGGCTGTCCCTGGCGGATCTCTACAGGCCATGGTTCATCAATCGGACCCCATCCTACTGTAGAAGCATCCACCTGTACATAACCGGTACCGATGACTTCACCGTCTTCAATTCCGTGGAAACGGATTGTTCTTGAAATATAGCCGGAATTAGCGGTATTATCCGGATCCTTTGCGCGAACCGCCAGGGTATTATCATGATAATCACCACTATATCCTCGGTCTAAGTAAAGCTGATATTCGTAACCGTTTTCATTTCCTGTAGGTGTATTTTTCAGAAGTTTGCCGTTCAGATAAACCTGAATGGTATCCGCATATATCTTCTTACCTGATTCATTGGAAGTAGCACGGATTGTTACCGTGACGTTCTGGTTGGAAGTCTCATAAGGAGCACCGGCAGGAATCGATGGATTCAGGATCTCAATTGTGACTCCGCTTCCTGTGGAAGGGTTATCCTCATCCGCTTCCTTATAAGCATAAGTAACAAAATAATCCTGTTTCAGCAGCTCTTTGCCATCTTTCGCAGCAATCAGCGAAAAGCGGTTTCTTTGTCCGGCACGGGTACACTGGATCAGAGTGGCTTCATATTCGTCGCTATCACTGGAAAGAAGTCTTTTACTCTTGCCTACAGGTGTATACCATACCTGCAATTCTGTCTTTTCATCTGCATTCAGAAGGCTTGCAGAAAACTGCAGTTTATCATTACTCAGAGAACCAATCTCAACATTTTTATAGCTGCCAAGATCAGTCAGGATCTGCAGTTCCTTCTCCTCTTCATCACCTTTATCAGGTTTTTTGGGATCTTCCTTTTTTTCATTCTCTTTTTCAGAACTGCCTTGTCCCTCCTGGTCGCCACCAGGTTTTTTCTCTCCTTCACCCTCCTCATCAGAGGTTTTATCACCATCAGAGGTTTCGCTTCCGCTCTGGTTTTCATCAGGAAGATCGTCAGTTGTTTCGGCTTTGAGGATTTCAGATGAGATCAGGTTCTCCGGTGGTTCCGGAGTATCTTCTTCCTGTTCCTCCTCTTCCTCTTCTTCTTCCTCTTCTTCCTCTTCTGTTTCCTCTTCCGATTCTTTATCTTCTTTTTCATCGGATTCGGTATCTTTCATGGAGGAATCTACCATCTCCGGATATAGAGATGCCACTTCCTCTGAACGAGGGACATCTGGTGTTTCTCTCTCAAGGCGATTTCCCATCCAGATGAGGTCTAAAGATAAAAGTACTGCCAGCAGCAGGGAGACTAAAGAGAGTACTTTTTTCTTTTTGTTCATTCTTTCGCCTCCTTATTTAGTAAACTTTGCAGAGTATATATTTCTGCAGGATCTTTCTTGGAAGACTTACGGATGCATTCCAGCTTTTTTCGGTTCTTGTAAGCCAATCCTCAGCTTTTCTCCTTGTTTCTTCCGGAATCTCATGTCTTGAGAACTGGATTTCATCGGATGTAGTCTT
The DNA here is from genome assembly GCA_024403585.1 of Lachnospiraceae bacterium. GTDB lineage: Bacteria > Bacillota > Clostridia > Lachnospirales > Lachnospiraceae > JAKSRN01. The sequence goes on from JAKSRN010000047.1 coordinate 6,360, forward strand.
CCACCAGGCCAATTCTTCTTCTGATACTTCCAGAAGATCTGAAACCATGTGGTCAGGATTTGCAAAAAATGTCTCTTCCGGAATTTTGAGACTGTCTGTAACCAGTTTTCTAAGCACACAGAGAATTGCAGCTGTAGCAACTCTTGGATCAGAAGCTTTAAATCTGCTTCTTGCCTCTGCCATTCTTCTTCTTAAGATGATGCATCGAATGATCAGGAAGAGAATTCCTGCAAGAAGAAGGATGATCAGAATAGACAGTAAGATCCATGCGGCTTTCAATCCCTTGCGGTCACGATCAGATGTATTAGTAGTCGTATCTTCCTCCTCCTCTTCCTGTTCAGGAGGATTCTGTTTTCTGTTTTCATCTGACAAGCCCATATTTCCGTACTGCTGATCGGCGTCTCCTTCACCAACAGGTAACTGATAAACAATGGTTTCTGTATGATTAGGAACAGGATCAAAAGGAATCCATCCCGCACCATCCAGATAGTATTCTACCCATGCGGAACTCTGTTCCTGTGTTACCGGGAATATGTCACCGGAATTCAGATTTTCTGTAAGTGATGCCGGAATATAATAACCTTCCACATATCTTGCAGGTATTCCGTAACTGCGAAGCATCATAGTTGCAAGTGTTGCATACTGTACGGAATAACCGGATGGCTCAATATTCAGCATATATTCAAGGAAATCCATGTCATTGCTGAGATAACGGGTTCCTTCACTGTAACGAAGGGTATTCTTCAGGAGCAGTTTGATTTCTGCACAGGCCTGTGCAGTAGAGATTCCTTCCCTTCCCTTCAGTTTATGAGTGGTAAGTAATGCTTCTGTTTTTTCAGGAATACTCAGGTAATGTTTCTTTACGAAATCCCGATAAGCATACTCTTTAGTCATATAGTCAGTAACGGCATCGTCACCTGCAGCCTCTGATAACTGCTGTACAAGAAGGTAGCTGTCTTCCGGACTATAATATTCGTAAGCAGCTTCTTTGGTGTTGTCCGGATCTGTTCCTTCCTGGCAGATCGAATATGGATCCATATCAGATGAAGTATCTGCGCCATATGGAAGGTAGCGATATGCGGAACAAGCACCGGTATTGGTGATTGTGATGTTTTTTTCAGGAGCTTCACCAAGTGCTTTCCATCCATCTGCAGTCTGGGAAGAAGCATAGAAACCGGAATACTGTAATCCTGCAAGAAGATCCTTTTCTTCCTGGATTTCTTCAGGAGAAAGTGCTTCCCAGCTCCTTCCGTTGTAGGTGCCGCCCTGGAATCCGCGAAGATAAAGCGTATCCCAATCAGAACAGCTGATATTCAGAACTTCTTTTTCTACATTTTTGAAGGAAGGAAGGTTTTTCAGATCACCTTCCGGTAATACTTTTTCTGTCTGCTCATATTTTTTGCTGTGAAGCCATGATTTCAGCTTATGTCCGGTATCGCCATCCGGTCCTTTCAGATGGAAAAGAGCTGCTATACCAAGGATCAGACCACTGCAAACCAGAAGTGTGGCTATAAGATAAAAAGCTGTAAATCTGCTGCTTTTAATTCCTGCTGAAAGAACCAGAATACATCCGAACAGGAAAAGAAATCCGTATACAGTAAAGGTACAGGATCCTTTAGCGAGCAGGAAAAGGTAACCAAGTACCAGAAGGAAAACAAGTCTTCCCCGAAAGTAGTTCATAAGAAGTTCCGTAATGATACCAATGATCACTGCCATAAAAAGCAGAATCGGCATCAGATTACCGGAACCTGTATAAGAAGGACTGGACCAGCCTGTATGGAGAAAAGTCCAATCTCTGATACAATTCATCAATGATCCAAGAGAAGCAGAAAGTACCCCTTTCAATAAAAAGGCACCAAGGAGCAATGCAGCGATCAAAGATAAAAGTACCGGAAGATATTTTCCGGAATAGTGATATAGCAAAAGCAATGCAATGGCTGTACATAGAGAGATTCCTGTCATGAGAATCATGCTGCCACCCTGCTCTGCCAGTTTCCATTCCAGAAAGAGAGTTCCTGTAAAACCTGTAACAAGCAGAAAACATGCTGCAAGCTGCAGGATCATATTCTGTTTTTGTAAAGTCTCTTTCTTAAGTGAGACGGAACTATTCATCTGTTGTTTCATAACTTTTCCTTATTCCAGGCAGAAATCCTGGAGTTCCTGTTCAAAGTTTTGTGGTGTGAAATGTACAACAGGGATTCCTTCTTCAGTTTCCTCTGCTGCTGTTCCATTGCTGCAATAGAGCACATGAATATCAGATGTAGAGGAAAGAAGGGATACATCCTCTGTAAGGTTTCCTGTCAGATAGAGAATTCTGGCAGCTTCAGCCTGTCCGTGTGTAGCTGCATAAAGCCCTGCTCCGGAAAGACTGTCTTCAGGCTCGTCTGTTTTCAAAAGCTCTGCGATCGCTTCAGGAAGCTGGTCAATATTGTGAACATCTGCCATATGGATATTCTCGCCGTTCCATGCCATACGATAAGTTACACCTGCCTCAGAAAAGGCGTGAGCAAGAGATACAAAGGATTCGCAAAGACAATCAGCAACATCTGCTGCTGTTTTTTTCTTATCCCAGAAAAGCATAAGGGAAGGATCCATTGGCAAGGATGCGTCACGCACCATAAGTTTATCCATCTTGGAAGACAGCTTCCAATGGATCTGCTGAAGCGAATCTCCTGGTACGTATTCACGGATCTGGAATGTCTCCTGTCTGTCCTGGCCTTTTTTAAACTGGGAATACTCTTCTGCGTCCATAAGATTGGAAATAGCAAGATGAGGAGATGTCTCCAGGCTGAAGGTATCAGGCATTACAAGTACTCGACAGCTTACAGGATCTTTGTATTTGACTGAAAGGATACCCATCCAGTCTGAGATCCGGATATTTTCCAGATACAGATCCAGACATCCGCAATACTGCTCTGTTAAACGTACAGACTGAAAACCATCCGGAAAGTATTCTTTGAATACCATGCCGGTAAGCTTATTTTTGCAGACAAGATTAAAACGGATACCTCCAACAGGGATCGGGCTCTTCTGGTTGACCTGAAGCTCTACTGAAAAATCTTTCCTTTTCCCGGTAACTGCAGGTGCTGTAAGTTTCAGATCCATCTGTTTTACCGCTTTTTTAACCAGCAGGAAGGATATTCCAAGGCTGATCAGCATAACAAGCGGCAGGATCAGAAGCAGGCCTGAACCTGTAAGGAATCCACATAGGATACAGGCCAGTACAAAAATCGAAAATAGAATAATGTTCATATCAGATCTGCTCCGTTAAGATTGGTTTTGGTATTGTAGATAGAATCTCTTCCATAAGAGCTTCTGCTGTATAATCATGCAGTTTCGCTTTGGAAGAAAGTACCAGTCGATGAGAAAATACATCAGATGCACAGGCAGCCACATCTTCCGGAATAACATAATCTCTTTTTTCAAGAAATGCCTTCGCCTTTGCCGCACGGCAAAGAGCCAGCGATGCTCGAGGGCTGACACCAAGACGGATCAGATCGTTTGTTCTTGTTGCTTCACACAAAAGAGCAATGTAATCATAGATACCGTCAGCAATGTAGGTCTGCTCTACTTCGTCAATAATGGAAAGAAGCTCTTCCTTTGTCAGAATACTTTCCACCTGATCCAGAGGATTGCCCACATGTCTTGCCTTCATCAGCTCCACCTGACTGGAATGATCCGGATAACCGATACTGAGCTTCATCATAAAACGATCCAGCTGGGACGACGGAAGATTCTGCGTACCCGCAGATCCTACTGGGTTCTGGGTAGCAAGAACAATAAAAGGAGCTGGCAGTGCATAGGTCGTACCATCCACTGTTACATGTCCCTCTTCCATTGATTCAAGCAGAGCAGACTGTGTTTTGGCAGATGTTCTGTTGATCTCATCGGCAAGGAGCAGGTTAGTCATAACAGCACCTTCCTGATACTTCAGAAGGCCATTCTCGAAAACAGAAAAACCAGTGATATCAGATGGCATGGTATCAGGAGTAAACTGGATACGCTTTACATCCAGTCCAAGAGCTCTTGAAAATCCCATGGCCATTGTTGTTTTTCCGACACCAGGTACATCGTCCAGAAGGACATGACCTCTTGCAAGGATTGTCATCCAGACCTTGCTGAGTACTTCATCTTTTCCTACGATTACTTTTTTTACCTCGTGAATCAGTTTTTCTGTAACATCGTAATTTTTCATGCATGAGTCCTCTCTATTCATTGTTTTTTGTTGATTATTTTTCCTCCTGACTACAGAG
>JAKSRN010000470.1 GCA_024403585.1 Lachnospiraceae bacterium
AAGATCTCTCTTGCCACCGGAACTGCCGGCGCGATTCCATTGCCGCCGCCTTCAACAATGACTGCAAGGGCAATGTCTCTGTCTCCGACTTCTGAAAACCCCACAAACCAGGAATGTGCCTTGTCCTCTTCCACATCACCGTACTGGGCAGTACCTGTTTTTCCTGCCACCTGATAACCCAGATCAGACAGTTCCATGGCAGTACCACGATTGACAACTTCTTCCATCAGCGGGATCAGTGCTGCTGCCTCCTCCGGACTCATAACACTTCCTAAAGATTCTATCTTCTCCGTTCGGATCGTGTCTCCCTTGGCATTCATCACTTCATTTACAAAGATCGGGCGGAGCATCTCTCCTCCGTTGGCGATCGCCTGAGCGATCATAGCCATCTGAACCGGTGTGGCAAGTGTATTGCCCTGGCCGATGGCAGTCTGCATAGCCAGCTCTACACCCTGACCCTGGTCGAAGGAGAAGCGGCTGACAGCATTTGGCAGGAGGAGGTCCGGGTCTTTGTTGAAGAGAAGGCTTTCAGCCGTTTCCTTCAGGGATGATTCATTCATCCTGTTGGAAATCATATAGGCAAATGCACAGTTACAGGAATTTGCAAATGCATCCGCAAAATCTTCTACTCCGTGACTCACCTCTCCCGCACAATGGATGGTAAATCCACCCTGGGTAAATGACCCGTTGCACTCAAAGTAAAAATCATCGAATGTTCCGTGTTCTCTCAGATAAGCCAGTGCTGTCACCATCTTAAATGTAGAACCCGGTGCATATAAGCCCTGAAGGGCTCTGTTCAGGAATGGACTTCCTGACTCATCACTGTTCAGATCTTCCCAGTCTTCCGCAACAGTGTTTGGATCAAAGCCTGGTTTGCTGACATCCGCGAGCACTTCACCTGTATGGGCATCCAATACCACAACGGCGCCCTTGTTGTCACCTAACGCATCACTGGCTGCCTGCTGCAGTCCAACATCCAGAGTAGATACAACGTTATCACCCATGTTCTTGATTCCGTCGATCTCATTCTGCATCTGCTCCATGATATTCCCCAGGTTTGACTGGCTTTCCAGCAGGCGGTAGCTCTGCGCTGTCTCAAGTCCACTGCCGCCGTAATCAGAGTATCCAACCACCTGGGCAAACAGGCTGCCATATGGATACACCCTGTTCTCTGTTCCATCCTCTCCGATCTCTGTGTATGCCAATGGAGTAGTTCTGTCCCCAGCCAGGATCTGACCACGGACAACATTGTTCTCCTTCTTGATCTGTCGCTGATTATAAGGACTTCCCAGGAGACGTTTGCTCTGCTCCACCTGGAAATAGACCATGTAACCGATCATGGCGGCAAACAGACACATACAGAGAAAAGCTACAATTTTATATTCTTTACCAGTGGAGGCTCTTTTCTGTTGCTTCGGAGATCTTTTCTTCGAGGTCTCCTGGTATTCCTGCCTCTTCCACTCTTCTTCGTTCTTCCTCATCTCTTCTACGCTGCTCCTCTAACCTCTTTCTGCGGATCCAGTCATCTTTCTGCATCCGTTCAAGTTCTGCCGGATCTATGTATCCATCTGCACGAAGTTCATGCATATCATACATTGGTCTTGTTACCTCAATTCCTCCTGCTGGATTTCCCGGCTGATTTTTTGGAAATCCCTGTTCCCACTCTCTTCTTGCTCCGTTTCCCTGATAATCCGGCTTTCCCGGGCGGGAATTCTCCGATCTTCGTACAGCGTCTGCTCTTCGCATGGCTTCCTG
>JAKSRN010000471.1 GCA_024403585.1 Lachnospiraceae bacterium
ATCCGGATGTATTTCCGCGAGATAATCGCCGCACACTGTCCAGAACAGATTTCTCATACGATTTTCAATCTCCAGGCGATGGTCATCAAAATATGCCTGGTCTGTATATCGCTTCGTTTCCTGCATCCTTACACCTCAAAGATCTGACCCTTGCTCCACTCTGATGGGATTCTGGTTTTTGCCACATCGGCTATGATTTCTTTTTCAAAAATATCAAAACTTTTATTCACGATTCCCATCTGAACTGCCCGAAGTGGTTTCAGCCCTGATCTCATGGTCTGAATTGCTCCAATCAAGCCACGCAGATCCAGAGATTTGGTTCCAATCTCCCCGCTGTAAGCTTTTTTCTGCAGATCCAGGAACAATCCTGCAAACTGCTCTGCAGCTTCCTTTTTCAGATCTCCAAAATGTTGGTTCAACAAAATCAGGAGCGTCTCTTCATCTAACGGTGGCATGTCAATTACCATAAATCGCGATACCAGTGCTTCATTTAATTCCCTCGTTCCTGCGTAACCATAATTCATAGTTCCGATAAATCTTGTTGCCGGATGAAGCGTAATCCTTTCATATCCCGGAACATCGATCCTTCTTCGATGGTCCAATGTCGCATGCAGCACAGCCACTGCATCATTTTTAGCCATATTAATCTCATCCATGATCCCAAACCCGCCAAACTGGGCACACTGGTAAACCGGACCTTTTCGAAGCTGTACTTCGTTGTTCTTGAATGTATCTGTTCCAATCAAAGATGCGCTGTCTGTATTGACATGAAATGAGATATCATAAGCAGGTCGTCCAAAGATCCAGGCAAGCGTCTCACACAATACATTTTTACCTGTTGCCTTCGCCCCGGATAGCAGGAGATTCTGCCCTCTGAGTAATGCTGTGATTGCCATCTCCAGAATATCGGTTCCATAAAATGGCACTTCCGGTGCGGTGCATCTCTCCTCTACCATCGGATCTAATTCATATTGATTTCTGAATTCTGCAACTTCTTTTATCAGTTCCTGTGTAATATTCTGAGACTGCAGATATTGTTCTATCATCTGATCCCGATTCATCATAATATTTCTCCATAATTCCTATATTTTCTGTACAACATGTTGATTACTTTTTATAAACGCATTATAATTGACAAAAGAATAAGCTTCAATCATCAATGTTACGTAGTCTGTAACGTTTCTGAACACATATTAAAAATTGTACAGGAGTTTCACATATTTTATGGATAAGCAAAGAAAAACTGACCGGCGCACGCTGTACACCCGTCAGTTGATAAAAGATATTTTTTTAGAAGAACTCAGTAAGAAATCATACAGCAAAATGTCTGTCAGTGAGATCTGTAAATTAGCAGAGATCAACAGAGGTACTTTCTACCTACATTATCTGGATCTGGATGATGTTCTCGATGATATTTTCACCGACTTTCTTTCAGGCACCACCAGTCTCGTAGACCATGTGCTATGTCCCCTGAAAGACACATGTACCTATCCTTTCTGCCAGAGAGTACAGACTGAAAAAAGATATCAGCCGCTTTTTCTGGATGAACTGACTGCGTCCCGTCTGCTGGATAAATTTGCCGATACCGGAAAAGAACCTTTTGTAACTTATCTCATGAAAAACAGCCTCCTGACCTTTGAACAGGCGGAAGCTGTCTTCTACTTTCAGATGAATGGCTGTCTTGCCATCAATCGTATGATGATCAAAAATCACTGTATGGACTGGACT
>JAKSRN010000472.1 GCA_024403585.1 Lachnospiraceae bacterium
GTACGCAATTAGTATTATAAGAAGAAAAGAAAAGGAGAAATGGGAATGAATTTTTTAAACTCAACACCATGGGTTATCCTGACCTTCCTTGCCTTCACAGTTCTGGTAGCTGTCATCGCAAGCTGGAAAACAAAGGGCGATAACCTCGAAACTGCAGACGGATATTTCCTGGCCAGCCGAAGCCTTCCTGGCTACGTAATCGCCGGATCCCTCCTGCTTACAAACCTTTCCGCTGAGCAGCTGGTAGGACTGAACGGTCAGTCCTGGCAGACAAACATGAGCCCTTCCGCTTTCGAGGTTGGCTCCATCTTTACACTGCTCTTCCTGGCACACTATTTCCTGCCTCGTTACCTGAAGATGGGAACCACCACAATCCCAGCCATGATGGAGGAGCGCTTTGGCAAAGGCGTTAAGCTGATGTTCTCCGCAATCATCGTTCTGATGTACTCCTTCCTGAACCTTCCGGTAATCCTCTACTCCGGAGCAGTAGCATTCGTTCGAATCTTCAACTTTGACAAATTTTTCGGCGGAGATATGTTCCGTGCAGTAGCCGTTCTCTGTGTTGTAATCGGTATCGCCGGTGCATGCTACGCAATCTTCGGTGGTCTGAAAGCCGTTGCAGTATCTGATACCATTAACGGTGTCGGTCTTCTGATCGCCGGCTTCCTGATTCCTTTCATTGCCCTCTTTGTACTGGGCAAAGAAACAAGTGGCGGCGGTATCGTAGCCGGATGGCAGTATATCGTCAATACTGAGCCTGCAAAATTAAATGCATGGTCTGCATGGAACTCTGCACAGCCAAACCTTCCATGGCCACTGATCTTCACAGGTATGTTATTCTCCAACCTCTACTGGTGGTGTACAAACCAGTCCTTCGTACAGCGTTCTCTGGCAGCAAAGAACCTGATCGAGGGTCAGAAGGGTGCTATCTACTGCGGATTCCTGAAATGCTTAGGACCTCTGTACCTGATCTTCCCTGGTATCATTGCTTACCACATGCCATCCATCGCAGAGACAATCAATAATTCTACCTCTCCGATCGATATGGCTTATCCGGCTCTGATCGCTCATGTAGTACCTACACCTGTTATGGGATTCTTCGCAGCTGTTCTTTTCGGTGCGATCCTGTCTTCCTTCAACTCTGTACTGAACTCTGCATGTACCATGTTCACTCTTGACATCTTCAAGGGAAGCAAAGCCGGTCAGACAAAAACAGATGCACAGCTGGTTAAGATTTCCAAAACATACGGAAGTATCGCTGCTGTAATCTCTATTGCGATCTCACCATTCGTTATGTATGCAAACGGTATCACCACATTCCTGAACTCTCTGGCAAACTTCCTGTCCCTGCCAGTACTGTGTACAGTTCTCGGTGTTATGTGGTTCCGTAAGGCACCTAAATTCACACCATATCTGATTACAGTGATTCACTTTGTGGTATACGGTGCTTTTCTGCTGATCAAACCTTGCTATCCTGGAACAACAGAGGAGATCCATTACCTCTATGCAATGGCAGTCCTCTTCCCGATCTATCTGATCGTAATGGCTGTACTGTCTAAGGTATGCCCATCTGAGGAATACATTGTACCAAACGTAGAAGCTGTAGATCTGACACCATGGAAACTGCGTTGGCCGATTACAATCCTTGGTCTTGTAGTTGCTGTAGTCTTCTACATTGTATTCTCCCCACTGGGACTTGCTGCATAAACCCCTTTTAAATACTACAC
>JAKSRN010000473.1 GCA_024403585.1 Lachnospiraceae bacterium
CAGCCGGTTCTGTAATCCGGGATTGGTCGGATAATTGCCCGTTTGAAGCCAGGTTTTTCCAGATCCGGACTGATGCCGCCCATCGTCTTAAACATCCATTCTCCAATAGAACCATAAGCATAATGATTAAAGGAGTTCATACCGGTGGAGCTGACACTTCCGTCTGCCTCCATACTGTTCCATCTCTCCCATACCGTAGTAGCACCAAGGTTAATCTCATAAAGCCAGCCTGGATATTCCTCGTCATGCAGGATCGTATATGCCAATTTATCTTCGTTATATTTGGAAAGAACACTCGCCACCATAGGTGTGCCTACAAAACCTGTACGCAGCTTGGTTCCTGCTTCTTTAATGACTTTTTTCAGTAATCCCAGCGTTTTTTCTTCATTGCAGGATAATCCATGCATCAGGGTAAGGGTATACGCAGTCTGTGTCGGAACTGCACAGCGTCCGCTTGGTGTATAGTATTCTTCCTGAATATAATCTCTCAGTTCTTTTTCCAGTTCCGCATACTCTTTCGCATCGTTTTCTTTACCAAGAAGTTTCGCTGCCTCTTTTACAAGTGCTGCACTGTTCATGTAGTACACATAGCCTATAAAAGCATCATCCGTTCCGCCCTTAACAGAATCCTTGACACCATTCACATTATCAAGAGCCAGCCAGTCTCCGTACTGGAAGACATCCTTCCAGCAGCGCTGCTCTCCCTGATCCACGCGGCGGATATGATCCACCCACGCTTTCATGCTGTCATAGGACTCGATCAGAATCTGTTTATCTCCATAATACTCGTACAGCATCCATGGCATGATCGTCGCCGCATCGCCCCATACAGAGCTTCCGCCCCCAACCCCATGGGATGGAATGACATCCGGAACCGCGCCATCTGCAAGCTTTTGCTCCCCGCGGAGTTCATAAAGGTACTTTCGATAAAAAGCATATGAGTCCGTCATAAAACATGCCGTTGGAACAAAGACCTGGGTATCGGCAGTCCAGCCCATTCGCTCATCTCTCTGCGGACAGTCGGTTGGGACATCCACAAAGTTTCCTTTCTGTCCCCATGCAATATTGGAAAGCAGTTTATTCAGCATCTGATCCCCGGTTACCATTTTTCCGGCCGGCGTGATGTCGGAGTAGCAGACAAGCGCCTTCATATCTTCTTTTTTCAGATTCTTAGCCCCTTCTACTTTTACATATCGATAGCCGTAGAAGGTAAATTCCGGAATCAGATCCATCTCGGTTCCATCTGATACATACCAGTATTCAGCCCGTGCAGTACGAAGATTATCACGGTAGAAATTGCCCTGCTGCAGAACTTCTCCCACCTGAATATGGATTCTGGTACCGGCTTCTTCTTTCAGATGAAGGGAGAAAACACCGGTCAGATTCTGACCCATATCAAATACTTTTTCTCCTGCAGGCGTATCCAGTAGTGCGATTGCAGGAACTTCTTCCTGTACGATTACTGGAAGGCTCAGGCGCTCTTTTACCGGGAACAGGTCTGCTGTGCCAAGAATTTCTGCTTTTACAGGAGTGACGTCCGGGAGTGTATCATCTCTATGTTCTCCATCGTAAATGTTGGAGAAGGTGATTTTACTTCTGGTTACCTCCCAGCTGTCGTCGGTAGGGATCACTTCGCTGCTTCCATCCTCGTATTTCACACGAAGTTCTGCCAGCAATTTATAACCTGCACCATAATAGCCATCCTGTCCCTCTAC
>JAKSRN010000474.1 GCA_024403585.1 Lachnospiraceae bacterium
GGCCAGCTTGATATGCTGATCTGCCACCAGTACGTCATTGGTAGGATCGATACCGATCCAGCGGTTTTTCCACAGGAATTCAACCCATGCATGACTTGCCCCTTCTCCCTTCAGCATGCCAGCCACATAACGGGCAGGGATCCCTGCCAGATGGCACAATGCGATGAAGATATGGGCATAGTCCTGACATACACCGGCACCGGTCATCCAGGCTTCCTCCGCTGTAGTTTTTACATTGGTTTTTCCTCCCTCATAGGAATACACCTTATGCAGTCTGTGCATCAGCTCCAGGACTTTCTCATAGTCCGTAAGATCCGTAAGTTCTTCCTTCTGCTCTTCAAACCAGCTTCGGATTCCTTCTCCTGCACGGTTCATACCGTAGGGATGACGGAAGATTGGAATCTGACTTTCTTCCGCCATCTCTTCGTAAAGGATCTGACCGATCTCAACGATACCCGATACCCGGTAAGAAAACGCATCGTGATCCCCGTCGATCTTGCCATAGATCTTTTCATTGCCAAAGCCGTCTGAACCTCTGGACCAGAGATTCTCCGGACTGATTTCTGTCTGCAGTTCCAGTAATTTTTGTCTTGCATTAGTAGTTGGAATGCATTTCAGCGTAAAATAAGCGCGGTGGACCGGCTCACTGTAATTTACATTCATGCTGAATGCAAACTTCAGTTTTTTCTGCTCTTCCATATGCTTCCTTCTTTCCTGTTTATTGTTTCCAGAACGCCTCAGAACTTTCTGGAATAGGGACGATCCCCATCTGAGATTTACCAGATCCGGCAACCCCGGATTTTAACCCCAGATCTGATCGAGCAGGAGGAAAAACCTCCTTCTCGCCCATGCAACAGATAAGACCGGGGGCATAAACAGTCCCCGGTTTTATCCGTAACTATATATATTTTTAAGTCCGAACCTTTATCGGTCCGGCATATGTGATCCTCTGACTTTTTCACTTGTAGCCGAACCACTTAGAAAATCGTCTCAACCTCTTCCACCAGCTGGTAGTAATCCACCTCCGGCATGTAAACCAGTGCACGGATCTTCTCCAGCTTCTCCGGATCGTATTTCAGACCTGATGCCTCAACACGCGGAATCATTCTTCGGATCTCACGTTTCAGCTGGTATGGGGAGAAATGCATTCTGGCATAGAGATCGATTCGCTCGATTCTTTTTCCTGCCTTCAGAATATTGCGCACCTCCGGATTATCAATGATATCGTCTGCAATACCCCAGAATGCCATGATATGGTCGATCACTTTCTGGGTTTCCAGCAGAGGCGCCTGATTTCTGGAAGCCTTGTTCCAGTCATAAATCGCCAGCTGAATATAGGCAAGTGTCTCAGAACCGATGGTCTCACGCAGCTCAATGGCATTGTCATAAGCACGGTTCAGAGTGCTCATAATAGAATCCGGATTGGTAAGATCATAAGGATAACGATACATGAAATCCTCTTTATCCTTATAAATATTCGGAATATCCAGCTTGGTACAGAAATCCGGATAGCTGTCCTCCTCTTCGTCGATCATACGATCAAAGCTCTGGTTGAACATCTTAATCGTTGTATATACACGCTCTGTGTAGCGGCCCAGCCACAGAAGGCTGTCAGCCTGTTTTACTGAGATAATACCCATGTATCTTTGAATCCTCCTCCCTGAGATGAGTTAACAATAAAGGAATCCGGGTTACGGGA
>JAKSRN010000475.1 GCA_024403585.1 Lachnospiraceae bacterium
TTTCTCGACACCAACGGAGACGGCATCGGTGATCTGAAAGGTGTAATCAGCAAACTGGATTATTTACAGGAACTGGGAGTGGAGATAGTATGGCTTTCGCCAATCTATTGTTCCCCACTCGCAGATCAGGGATATGACATCTCCGATTATTACAACATTGATCCACGCTTTGGCACGATGGAGGAGATGGATACACTGATCGCAGAAGCAAAAAAACGCGGCATCGGAATTGTCATGGATCTCGTAGTCAACCATTGCTCCGATGAGCATGAATGGTTCAAAGCAGCGTGCGCGGATCCTGATGGGGAATACGGACAGTATTTCTACATCCGTGACTGGAAACATGGTGACCCGCTTCCGACAAACTGGCGCAGCTACTTTGGTGGTCCTGTCTGGGATCTGCTTCCGGGACATGATGACAAGGTCTATCTCCATGTTTTTCATAGAAAACAGCCGGATCTCAACTGGGAGAATCCAAAGGTTCGCCAGGATATTTATAAGATGATCAACTGGTGGCTGGATAAAGGACTGGCAGGCTTCCGTATCGATGCCATCATCAATATCAAAAAGGATCTCCCACTTCGAAGCTACCCGGCAGACCGTGCAGACGGACTCTGCTCCATCCATGAGATGCTGGATCGCGCCCAGGGAGTAGGCGATTTTCTGAATGAGATGGCAGAGAATACATTCCGTCCGCATAAGGCATTTACCGTAGGAGAGGTTTTCAATGCAAAGCCTGAAGATCTTCCGAAGATCATCGGTGACAACGGATATTTTTCCACAATGTTCGACTTTGCCGAGTTGATGGCCGGATTCAGTCCAAAAGGCTGGTACGACCATCGTCCTGTCACCGCAGAAGAGTACAAGACCCTGGCTTTCGAATCCCAGAAAAGCGTAGAAGAATTCGGTTTCCTGTCTACACTCATCGAAAATCATGACGAGCCACGCGGTGTTTCACACTATATACCAGCCGAGGACCTCTGTCTGGCTTCCAAGAAGATGATCGGCGGTATCAACTTCATGCTTCGAGGTCTTCCATTTATCTATCAGGGACAGGAAATTGGAATGGAAAACTTCCACTACGAAAATATTGAAGAAGCGGATGATATTTCCGCATTGGGTGAATATCAGGTTGCCCTGGATGCTGGCCTTACACCAGAAGAAGCTCTGCAGGCTATTGACGACTATTCCAGAGACAATGCCCGCTCACCATTCCAGTGGGATTCAACTCCACACGCCGGTTTTACCAGCGGAACCCCATGGCTCCGCGTCAATCCGAATTACCCGGAGATCAATCTCGCTTCACAGATCCATGATCCGGATTCAGTATGGAATTTCTATCGCAGCCTGATCGCACTCAGAAAGAATCCTGCTTATAAAGAAACCATTGTCTATGGCAAAACAGTGCCATATCTGCAAGAACAGAAGAATCTTTTTGCCTATTTCAGAAAGCAGGACGAACAGGAGCAGGCTCCGCTGATCCTTGTGGTTGGAAACTTCCAGAGAGATGCTCAGACTATGGTTCTTCCGGGAAATGTGAAACATGTTCTGATCAATACTCTGGGTGAACTGAATACAGTTACCAAGGGTGAGGAATTGAAGCTGGAGGGCTATCACTATCTGGTAATGGAACTGGAGTGACACACTTAGGGACAGGTACAAAAGGTTGCATTTTTTTGCAACCTTTTGTACCTGTCCC
>JAKSRN010000476.1 GCA_024403585.1 Lachnospiraceae bacterium
CACGAACATTGGAGAAAAGTTCATACTCCAGGGAAGATACTTTATCTTCTGCTCCAAGAATAGTCTCCTCCAGCTCTTTCAGACGAATGGTTGTATAGCGTTCTGCATTGGCCAGTGTCTGCTTTCTTGTATAATAATCCGGTACCAGATCTTTAAAAGAATTGGTAACCTCCAGATAATATCCGAATACTTTGTTGTATTTGATCTTCAGGTTACGGATGCCGGTCTTCTCTTTTTCTTCCTCTTCAAGAGAACTCAGCCATTTTTTACCGTCTGTCATAGCCTCACGGTAATGATCGACCATCTCGTTATAGCCGTCACGGATAATGCCGCCATCTTTCATAGCCATAGGCGGATCATCCGTAATAGCATTGTTCACTAACTGATAAAGATCTTCCAGCGGATCCAGTTCTTCCTGAATATTCAGAAGCAGCTCTGCTTCAAAGGAATTTAAGAGCTGTTTGATGAAAGGCAGCATTTCCAGAGAAGTTTTGAATGCGATCAGATCTCTTGGATTCGCGGACTGGTAGGTGATACGGCTGACCAGTCGCTCCAGATCGTAAACAGGCTGCAGATATTCCCGGATCTCATCACGGATCATTGCCTGCTTATTCATGGCATCAACTGCTTCAAGACGCTTTTCAATCTCCTCCTGATCGATCAGTGGCTGCTCAACAAATGAGCGCAGCATACGGGCTCCCATAGCTGTTTTGGTCTTATCAAGGACCCAAAGCAGGGAACCTCTCTTCTGCTTCTCACGCATGGTTTCCACCAGCTCCAGATTTCTTCTGGTGGAGCTGTCGAGAAGCATAAATGTATCTGAATAATAGGGAGTGATGTTGGTCATCTGTCCCATATTGGATTTCTGAGTTTCATACAGATAGGTGAATAAAGCACCTACTGCAATCGTACCGCAGATGAAATCATCCAGTCCTAATCCCTGCAGTCCCCTTGTATGAAAATGCTTCTCCAGTAATTTCCTTACATTCACTTCATCATAGTACCAGTCATCCATAGCAGAAACTGAGATCTGAAGACGATTTTTCAAATCCTCAACATCCACCCCGCTCACTAAAAATGCCTGGTTGCAGATGATCTCTGCAGGCATAAACTTATGGATCTCATCCAACAGCTTTCTTTCTTTGTCTACTTCTGTTACAAGACACTGTCCGGTTGTAATATCCGCAAGTGAGATACCGTAACGGTCAGCAGTGTAGACAATACTCATAATATAATTGTTTTTCGACTCATCCAGCTGCTGGGCATCCAGAACGGTACCAGGAGTAACCACACGGATTACTTCACGTTTTACAATTCCCTTAGCAGTCTTTGGATCCTCCACCTGCTCGCAGATCGCAACCTTGAAGCCTTTCTCAATCAGCTTCTGAATGTAGACTTCTGCCGCATGATAAGGAATACCGCACATTGGAGCGCGTTCCTCCAGACCACAATCTTTACCTGTCAGAGTCAGTTCAAGCTCCGAGGATACTACTTTAGCATCCTCGAAGAACATTTCATAAAAATCACCGAGGCGGTAAAACAGAATACAATCCTTATATTCTTCTTTCGTCTTGCAGTAGTGCTGCATCATCGGTGAAAGTGCCATAATTTATTTCCTTTCAGTCAGCGAGACTACCGATATAGTAGAATCCCTTGCAGGAATCCAGTTTCACCTTAACCAGCTTTCCGATCATGGATG
>JAKSRN010000477.1 GCA_024403585.1 Lachnospiraceae bacterium
TCTCCTTTTTTATTCCACTTACAACAGCATCAATCTCTTCTTTTTTGAATGCATAAGATGCTTTGTTTGAAATCAGCCGTGCACTGATAGGAATAAGTGTCTCAATGACTTCGAGATTGTTTTCCCGAAGGGTGGTTCCTGTCTCTACGATATCTACAATGATGTCAGAAAGCCCTAAAAGAGGGGCAATCTCAACTGAACCGTTTAAGTGGATGATATCAATGTCGCGTCCTTTTGAGGTGTAATACTTCTGAGCGATATTGGTAAACGAGGTTGCAACGCGCAGAGTTTTTGAGGTGTTGTCGCGGTATCCTTTCGGAGCAGCGGCTGCCATCCGGCAGATGCCGCACTGCAAATCTGCAAGTTCATAGACATCAGGTTCGTACTCTAAGAGGATGTCTTTTCCGGCAACTCCAATGTCTGCAGCCCCGCGCTCCACGTAAACTGCAACATCAGTTGGTTTTACCCAGAAGAAGCGTAAGCCCATTTCAGCGTTTTCGAAGATGAGTTTTCTGCCGCCCTCACGGATTTCAGGACATCCGAATCCCGCACGTTCAAACATATCATAGACAGACTCGCCGAGCCGTCCTTTGGGAAGAGCTACGTTAAGCATTGTTTCCTCCAAGCTGTATCAGTTCACGGTATCGTATTGAGGTTGGGATGCTCTTCTGCGCAGAAACGGTTTTTTCCTGCGAGATGAGGTCTGCTATTTTTGCGGTAACTGCAGAAGGACTTATTGATTCATCATAGACTAAGAGCACATCAACATCATATTCCGGCGAGTCAGTCAGAAGAACAGAGAGCTTATCGAGATAGACGGCAAAGCCTAAGGCTTTTGATTTCTTTCCCATCTTTTTCATCAGAAGATCATACTCTCCGCCGGATAAGACTGCATCAGGAACACCGCTTACAAATCCCTGAAACACGATGCCGTTGTAGTAGTGCATGTCGTTTACGAGAGAGAAGTCTATTCTGACTGAGTTTTTCGGAAGCAGACGGACAATACGCTCAAGTTCCTGCAGGGATGCACTGTTCGGGAGAAGAGAGAAGAGTTTTTCAAAGACCTCTTCCTGCGTTCCGCAGGTCTGCATGAGTCCTGCAAGAAGTGCATAGGTTTCAGGTCTTACGCCTTCTCCGGCACAGATTTTTTCTGCGTCATGGAGGTTTTTGGCACGGATGCAGCTTACCAGTTTTGCACGTGCAGATGCTGAGACATTCATGCGGTCAAGTACATCCGAGACAATTCCTACGTGGGATACGGCAAGAAGAGATTCTGAAGAAATCTCACGCAGACTTTCTGCTGCGAGGAGAAGGACTTCTGCTCTGCAGTAGTCATCGATGTCTCCAATGCACTCAAGTCCTGCCTGCATGATTTCTCTGAAGGGTTTTCCCGGCGCGGGCGTTCTGCAGATGTTTTCATTGTAATAGACTTTTTCAACGAATCCTTTTTCCTCGACACTGTTTTTGACGATGGATAAGGTTACATCCGGCTTTAATGCCATCAGTTTTCCGCCGGTATCTGTGAAGGTGATGATGCTGTCTGATACAAGGAAGTCCTTGTTTCTGACATAGAGGTCATACTCCTCAAACCGGTTCATCTTGTACGGGAGATATCCGTATTTACGGTATAATGTGCGAAGTTTTAAGATTGTCTTTTCTTCGCTGAGTAATGCTTGTTCCATATAATGACTGCTCGC
>JAKSRN010000478.1 GCA_024403585.1 Lachnospiraceae bacterium
GAAAGAGAGAATCGAATTATGAAATTATATCCGGATTTGGAAACAATCAAAAAACTGGATCCGAAAGAATACACCATCGCTCCGGTCAGCTGTGAGATGCTTTCCGATTTCACAACTCCCATCGAAGTGATGAGAATCCTGAAAAATGTATCCACCCATTGCTACATGCTGGAATCAGCCATGGCCAATGAAAAATGGGGCCGCTACACCTTCTTAGGCTACGATCCTAAGATGGAGATCACCTGCAACGACGGCCAGATGAAGATCGGCGATCTCACCATGCCGGTGCAGAACCCATCCGATTATCTGAGACAGATCCTGTCCCGGTACAAGAGCCCGAAGATGCCGGGCCTGCCATCATTTACAGGTGGTATGGTGGGATATTTCTCCTATGATTATCTGTTTTACAGCGAGCCAACCGCAAAACGTCAGGTGGAGGATCCTGCAAACTTCAAAGATGTGGATCTGATGCTCTTCGACAAGGTCATCTGTTTTGACCATGTAAAACAAAAAATCATTCTGATCGTTAACATTTCCCTGGAAAATGCTGACGTGGAGTATAACAGAGCCGAACTGGAGCTGAAACAGCTGAAGGATCTCCTGAAAAAGGGTGAGAAGAAAGAGGAGCAGAAGGGTCGTCTTCTGGGACCTGTTACACCACTCTTTGATCATGATGCCTACTGTGCAATGGTGGAGAAAGCCAAAAGACATATCAAAGAGGGCGATATCTTCCAGATTGTTTTGTCCAATCGCTTAAGCGCACCGTTTGAGGGAACCCTGCTGGATACTTATCGTGTCCTCAGAACCATCAACCCGTCTCCATATATGTTCTATTTTGCAGGAACAGATGTAGAGGTTGCCGGAGCTTCACCTGAGACCCTGGTAAAACTGGAGGATGGAATCCTTCATACCTTCCCGCTGGCGGGAACCCGTCCACGTGGTAAGAGTGAGGAAGAAGATAAAGCACTGGAAGCAGACCTGCTTGCAGATAAGAAGGAACTGGCAGAGCATAACATGCTGGTAGACTTAGGAAGAAATGACCTGGGTAAGATCAGCAAGTTCGGTACCGTAGAGGTGGAAAAACTGCATTCCATCGAGCGCTATTCTCACGTTATGCATATCGGATCCACCGTACGTGGAGAGATCCGACCTGACAGAGATGCACTGGATGCCATCGAGGCAGTGCTTCCGGCAGGAACCCTGTCCGGCGCACCGAAGATCCGTGCCTGCCAGCTGATCGGTGAACTGGAGAATAACAAACGAGGCATTTACGGTGGTGCCATTGGTTATATCGACTTTACCGGAAATATGGATACCTGTATTGCCATCCGAATTGCTTACAAGAAAAAGGATACCGTCTTCGTAAGAAGCGGAGCCGGAATTGTAGCGGATTCTGATCCGGATAAAGAGTTCCAGGAGTGTATCAACAAGGCGAAAGCAGTTGTACGGGCACTGGAAATTGCAATGGAGGAGGAGTAAGGCAGAGGATTCTGATTCTGCAATAGGCAAAAGAGGGAGTGAATCCCTGCTTTATTGAAGAATCGGACGCTTAGGAGAATATATGATTTTACTGATTGATAATTATGATAGCTTTTCCTACAACCTCTTCCAGTTTGTAGGCGAAGTAGACGAGAATCTGAAAGTGATCAGAAATGATGAGCTGACCGTAGAGGAAATCCGCCAGCTGAACCC
>JAKSRN010000479.1 GCA_024403585.1 Lachnospiraceae bacterium
ATTGAGTAATTACTCCTGCTTATCAGACCGGAGAACATTTGTCTCCACCATCTCAAGTTTTCCTGCAACACGGGTTAAATCGAGCGGTACTGCGACCATGTTAAGAGCTGTTGCGATGAAGTCAAGGATAATCTCAAGAACAACCGCGATGGCGAGTGCTTCAACCGGGATTCCAAGCTGCAGAAACAGAATCGAGTAGCAGGCAATACCTCCGCCCGGAACCGGCGGCAGGGCGATAGCAAAAAGTCCGCAGGTAATAATAGCTGTTACAATCCATGAAAGCGAGATAGTAATTCCGTAATAATCTGCCATGTATAAACACATGCAGAAAAATGTTACCGCATGTCCCGGGCGGGAGAATGCAGTTCCAAGCGGCACGCCGAAATTTACCAGCTTTTTTACAATGCCGAGCTTTTTCTCGCAGCAGTCCATGTTTGTCGAAAACGTTGCCGCAGAAGATGCAGTAGAAATCGCAATCAGAAGTGTGGGGGCGATTTTTTTCAGCAGAACCTTCGGAGATATTTTCTGGAAGATGGATGTCTCTGAAAACATGAGAACAAAGTTTGCAAGAATGGAAAGTATCAGTATGACAAAGAGAATAATAAACTGCGGCGCATCGGTGATGATGTCTCTAAGCATCAGGTTTAACACACTGATAAAAACAATGACCGGAAGAATTGCCGTAATCCATTCCATAATCAGCTGGATAAGGTTGTTTACCTGTCCTACAAGCTGGACTACGACAGGGACTTTCTTATTTAAGACAAGCATCGCAAGACCGAAGACGACTGCGATGAAGATAATCTGCAGGGTATTTCCTTCGGTAAACGGTGTTAAAAGATTCTGCGGAATGATGCCAAGCAGAAGATTCCAGATAGAAACAAACTCTCCGCTTCCTTCCAGACCTCCGAACAGATTGACGTTAAAGAACGGAACAGCAACAAGAGAACAAACTATCAGAGTAAAGAAGATGCGTCCTAAGTATCTTCCAATGACATTTTTTCCGACATGGCCAAGTGTTGCAGTATCTCCAATACTGTATATGCCCCACACAAGCGAGAGAAACATCATCGGCAGTGCCACAGCGATTAAAACACCGATGAATGTATCAAAAATGGGACCTATGATAACCTCTGAAAATACATACCGTATCTCATCAGGCAGAGCGTGACAGGATAGTCCTACAATTACGCCGAAGACAAGTGCTATGCTCAGATAGATGAGCGGATTTAGTTTCCGCCGTCTCGGCATGATGGTTATCTGATTTTCGCCGTTTACGTAATGATATGACGGCGCAAGACCAAGGTTTGCAAGAAGCGTCTGAACTGAGTTTCCGCCGCTTAACACGCAGTCCCCGCCTTTTCCAAACGGATTGACGCGCTGTCCTGCAGCGCTTAAAGTGATGTACTGTCTCCCCAGTTTTTTTCCCGCATAGAAAGAACATTCAGAACCTTCGCCAAGTGTCTCCAGCCATTTTTTCAGTACCTGCTCTACGGCGGAATGGAGCAGTTCTGCATCGTGCGACTCGATATTGTCTTCTTTCAGTTTCTTTGCAGTAAGCAGACTGAGTTCACTGACTGTTTCTTCTGAAAGGGAATAGGTCTGTATTTTCATGGCTGTATGGCTGGGGATGGAGTTTTAGTTCTCACGTATATGCGCTTAAAAATGATAAAGGGTGTGTATTC
>JAKSRN010000048.1 GCA_024403585.1 Lachnospiraceae bacterium
TCCCGATAATATCTGATCACATCCGGATCTATACTGTCAAAATCTCCCACGATACAGTCCGGTGTAATTCCGGTACGATAGCAGAATTCCAGCCCTCGGTCTGCTGCAATGATATGATCCGGTTTTTTCATCTTAATAAAATCGAGGGCAAATCCATCATGGATACTGCCCCCGGAGATAATTACTGCTTTCAAAAACAATACCTCTTCAAAATCAGTTTTAGTCACTGGTTTTTCTCAAAACCCAGTTTCTCGTTATTATTTATTCATCTCTGCTTTTTTAGCATAGATCTTTGCCAGAGAATCTTTTACGTTCTGTGCGATATCGCCGCCGAATGTTGCGGATCCCATAACCAGAGTATCTGCACCAGCCTCCAGAACAGTGTCGATGGTCTTGGCATTAACACCGCCGTCAACCTCGATCGCTACGTTTGGATATCCTGCCTCGTCCAGTTTCTTTCTGAGGGCTGAGATCTTTGCTGTCATAGATGGGATGTACTTCTGTCCGCCGTAACCTGGGTTAACAGTCATCAGAAGAACCATATCCAGCATGTCCATTACATGATCAATGGAATCCAGTGGAGTAGCAGGATTCAGAACAACACCTGCCTGCATTCCAGCCTCATGGATTGCCTGAAGAGTACGATGCAGATGCTTGCATGCCTCAACATGAACAGTAACCATGTCAGCGCCGCATTTTTTCAGATCATCCACAAATCTGCCTGGCTCCTCAACCATCATGTGTACATCAAAGAACATATTGCTCTGTTTGCGGATGGAAGCGATTACCGGCATACCAAAGGAAATGTTTGGTACAAATGCTCCATCCATCACATCAATGTGAAGCCATTTACAACCATTGTCCTCGATCAGTTTCAGCTGCTCACCCAGAATGTTAAAATCTGCAGCCAGCATGGATGGTGATAATTCGTACATAATTAATATCTCCTTCTCTCTTTTTCTTTTAATTCTTCATAAAACATCTGATAGTTTTCGTATCGCTCTTTGCTGACACGTCCCTCTTTCAGTGCTTCTTTCACTTTGCAACCGGGTTCATTCATATGGGCACAGCCCTGAAATCTGCAGCTTCCCTCAAACTCTGCAAATTCCGGAAAACAGAACTTCAACTGCTCTTTTTCCATCTCTGCTGTGTAAAGTGATGTAAATCCCGGTGTGTCCACAATATAGGTTCCTTCGCTGATCGGAATCAGCTGGGAATGTCTTGTGGTATGTCGCCCCCTCTGAAGTTTCCGGCTGATCTCGCCGGTCTCCATGCAGATCTCTGACTGCATCAGATTTGTGATGGTAGATTTTCCTACGCCGGATGGCCCTGCCACAACTGTGGTATGTCCTTCCAGCAGCTGACGGATCTCTGCTACACCGTCTTCTTCCAGTGCGGCAGAAAAAAGAACGGAATAACCTGTGTGCTCATACACTCTTTTCCAGTATTCTCTGTCCTTTTCTGTTCCCAGATCACACTTGTTAAAACAGATGGTGACCGGAACATCCACATGCTCCATCATAACCAAAAAACGATCCAGGAGCGCACGGTTGGGCTCTGGATCTTTCAGTGCAAAGATCACGATGGCCTGATCGATATTGGCAACTGCCGGACGGATCAGCTCATTCTTCCGTGGATATAGTTCCACTACATTGGCTGTTTTTTCCGCCTCATCCAACACTTCGATCCGGACCAGATCTCCCACAAGAGGTTTCTGGCCATTCTTGCGAAAGATACCTTTTGCCTTACATTCATAGATGCCGGATTCTACTACGTCAACGTAGTAGAATCCGGCAATCCCTTTAATTATTCTTCCATTCATGAGTATTCTTACTGCGGATTGAATTCAAGCGTCATAGTATCAAGTAATACGCCATCTTCATAGAAGTACAGATATCCGCGAGTATAACCCGGCTGTCCATAGAGTGTATTCTGGTATACACCGTTAACAAATGGATCCGGACCATCATATACGGTAGTAACCTGTGGATCCTGCTCAAGGTAGATTGTCACATGGCCGCCTGTGTAACCTTCAGGTGGCAGCATAGCCAACATACATACAGTGGAACCAGCTGCTGGAGCCTGATTTACTGTCAGAGAAACAACAGATCCAAGATCAGCTACCTGTCCCGGAGCAGGTGTAGCAGCAATGATCACGCCCTCTGGATACTCCGGATTGTAACCTGTAACAACGGCTGGATTCAGGCCCAGATTAGCTACTGTCTCAACAGCTGTTGCCTGATCCATTCCAAGCAGAGTATTTGGAACGATCACTCGATTGGAATCGCTTCCGATGCTGACTGTCAGTGTGATTGCAGTTCCAACCGGCACTCCAGATCCCTCACCAGGATCAACAGCGATTACATATCCATCCGGAACAGTCTCGCTTGCTGCATAGGTAACAGAGGATCCAAGTCCTACGCTTGCCAGGATGTTGATCGCACTCTGCTGATCAACTCCAACCAGACCTGTAGGAACAGTAATAGCATTGGAGCCACTGCTGATGACAACGCCGATGGTTGTATTAGGCTCAACTTTATCGCCTGCTTTAACATCCTGAGAAAGGATCTTTCCTTCCTCTACATCGGAAGACTCCTGTGTACCAGTCTGTTTCACACCGATGCCATAGGAATTTGCTGTCTCCTGAGCCTCTGCAAGAGTCATGTTGAAGAAATCAGGAACGGCGATGGTTGCCTCCTCTTCATTCTCAGAAACAGCACTTACAGATGTGGATGCACTCTTCTCCTGTGTTGTCTTTTTATTGAAGAGTCCTGCCATATTTCCGATCACAACGATCAGGATCACAATGATCACTGCACCGATCAGGAAACCGCCGATGGTAATGGCTTTCTCCAGTTTGGAGCTGACCATATCGATTCCTTCATCATAATCACGACGTTTTTCAGGACGTTTGTACTCTTCTTCTTCCTCTTCCAGATAAGACTCTGCTGGTTTTGCTTTATAAGAAGAAGTTGTTTTCTGTGTTTTCTGAACAGTTGCCTGCTTCTTTCCTGCTTTGCGGACTGCAGAAGTATCAGCTGCAGGAGCAATAACTGTATGGGCATTGGCATTCGGCTGGGTAAGCTGAACGAAATTGCCCTGTGGATCCACCAGAGATTTCTTCAGATCTTCGATCAGATCGCCGATATAAAGATATCTTCTCTCCGGATTCTTCTGGGTACATTTCATAATGATCTGCTCCAGTGAGAACGGAAGATCCGGTGTAAATCTGGATGGTGCGATCAGTTCTTCCTGCAGATGTTTGATGGCGATCGCTACAGTAGTGTCTCCGTCGAAAGGAACACGACCTGTTACCATCTCATACATAGTGATACCCAGAGAATAGATATCACTCTTTGTATCAGAGAAGCCACCTCGTACCTGCTCAGGTGAGCTGTAGTGAACGGATCCCATAACATTCGCAGTGATCGTATTGGAATTGATCGCTTTAGCAATACCAAAATCGGAAAGTTTTACTTTTCCGTCTGTTGAAATGATAATGTTCTGAGGTTTTACATCTCTGTGAACAATACCTTCATTATGTGCAGCTTCCAGTCCTAAGGATACCTGGATGGCAATACTTGTTGCCTCTTTTACGCTGAGTTTTCCTTTTTTGGTGATGTAGTCTTTCAGGGTAATTCCTTCCACCAGCTCCATTACAATATAATAGAGTCCTCTGTCCTGACCTACATCGTAAACATTAACTACGTTTGGATGTGCCAGACCTGCTGCGGCCTGTGCTTCCTTCTGAAACTTGGAAACAAAAGTATTATCGGCACGGAATTCTGCTTTCAGAACCTTCACTGCAACCATGCGGCTGAGTTTGTGATCTTTCGCCTTATATACATCTGCCATTCCACCGGAACCGATTCTGGAGATAATTTCATAACGATCCCCAATAATAATTCCCTCTTTTAACATTCTCCACTCTCCTCGTTTGTAAATGGATCCACAAGGATAACAGCAATATTATCCTTTCCGCCATTTGCATTCGCCTGGTCTACCAAAGCCTGAGCCTTGCCAGGATCTTCAACTTTTTTTACTATATCGTAGATGTCCTCATCTTCTACCATGTTTGACAATCCGTCGGAACACATAAGGAGCATCTCTCCCTCTTCCATCTTCATGTCAAAGAAGTCGATTCGAACTTCTTCACTTGTACCAATCGCTCTGGTAATGATATTCTTGTCCGGATGTTTCCTTGCTTCCTCCGGTGTAAGTTCACCTAATCGAACCATCTCAGCCACCAGGGAATGATCCTGTGTGATCTGAACCAGCTCATCAGAAACAAGATACAGACGGCTGTCTCCCACATTCGCTATATATGCATATCCACCAACGATTGTAGCGACAACCATAGTAGTACCCATGCCGGTCATGGACGGATCCCGTCTGGCCTGCTCGATGACTTCTCTGTTTGCCGCTTCTATTCCAGCCCGAATGATCTTTACGGGATTGAAATTTTTGTCTTTTTTGACATTTTCCACCAATACAGACACACCATAGCGGGATGCGAAATCGCCGGCATTATGACCACCCATTCCATCCGCTACCACAAACAGATTCGGAAGATTTCCAACCGATTCCTCAGAGGTAAAGAGGAAATCCTGGTTCATCTGTCGCTTCTGGCCTACATCGGTCGCAGAAAATACCTTCATGTATTATTCTCCTGATTATCTAAGTAACTCTTTCTTAACTGTCCGCAGGCACCGTCAATATCAGAGCCCATTTCTCTTCTAATAGTAACATTTATTCCGCATTTTTCAAGTTTATTTTGAAAATTCAGAACCACTTTTTTGCCAGAACGCCCATATTTACGCTCTTTTACGGGGTTTATGGGGATCAGATTCACATGGCAATTCAGCCCCTTCAGGAGGTTTCCGAGGCGTATCGCATCCGTTTCTGCATCGTTGGCATCCGCCGCCAGAGCGTACTCAAAGGTCAGTCTCCGACCTGTTTTTTTGAAGTAATAACGGCAGGCTTTCAGCAGTTCGTCGATGGAATAGTGGTTTGCGATCGGCATCATCTCCCGTCTCTGTTCATCATCCGGAGCATGCAGGGAGATAGCCAGAGTGATGGCCAGCTCCTGGTCTGCCAGGTCATAGATGCGAGGTACGATACCGCAGGTGGACACTGTCAGGTTTCTCTGACTGATGCCAAGTCCCTCCGGCATACTGACCAGATGCACAAATCGCAGGATATTATCGAAGTTGTCCATAGGCTCTCCGCTTCCCATCACAACCACATTGGAGACACGCTCCCCTGTCAGCTGCTGGATCCTGTAGATCTGCTCCAGCATCTCAGATGCCTGGAGTGAGCGGACCAGACCACCCAGTGTGGACGCACAGAAACGGCAGCCCATACGGCAGCCAACCTGGGAAGAGATACATACGGAATTTCCGTGTTTGTACTTCATCCATACACTCTCGATCACGTTGCCGTCATGAAGAGCAAAGAGGTATTTTCTGGTTCCGTCCAGTTTGGATTCCTGCATATCCACTACCCTAAGTGTGTGCAGTGGATAGTCTTTTTTCAGTTTTTCGCGGAGACCGGCCGGAAGATTTGTCATCTCATCGTAAGTCTCTACTCGTTTTTCATGCAGCCAGCCAAAGAGCTGCTTTGCCCGGAAGGGCTTATCCCCCAGATCTTCCATCAGCTTTTTCAGTTCCGGAAGATACAGGGATCGGATATCCGGTGCGGCGGTAGGGATCTCTTTCCACGCCGCTCCACGGGTGTTGTTCATAGCCTGTTGTTCTGTTGTCATATGCTTAACACTTTCTGAATCTGGATACAAAGAAACCGTCACAGGAATGGGTGCCCGGCAGCAGCTGCAGGTAACCCTCCTGTGTGCTTGCACAGTGAAGCTCCTCCGGAAGATACGGGTCCAGACTTTCACTCTTTAATCCCAGTTCTTCACGGATAAAGCGAACATTATTCTCATTCTCTTCCTCTGCGATGGTGCAGGTACTGAAGAGAAGAACGCCGCCTGGTTTTACGTAAGAGGCAGCATTTTTAAGGATCGCTCTCTGCAGATCCACCAGTTCCTGCTGGTTTTCAAGGCTTGCTCTGTATTTGATATCCGGTTTGCGTCCGATGACACCGTAACCGGAACAGGGAACATCTGCGATGACCACATCCATCTGATCCAGAAGAGCCGGATCAGATATGGCAGCGTCTCTCGCCTCTGTTTTTACATGATGTATGTTGCAGCGCTCCAGATTGTCTCTGATCAGCTCTGTTTTATAGTCAGTCAGGTCTCTGGACAGCACGGAGCCGCTTTCACCGGTACGATCTGCTGCCAGAATAGTTTTGCCGCCGGGCGCCGCGCAAAGATCCAGCACTTTCTGTCCCGGCTGGATTCCGGCACATTCCACAGCCAGCATGGAACTCACATCCTGCACCTGCAGTTTTCCCTCATAAAATGCAGGCAGATACTGCAGTGTATTGTAACCCTTCAGGATTCTCGCCATCTCCAGATACGGTGCCGGCAGAACTTCCACGCCTGCCTCCTCCAGTTCCTGAAGAATCGCCTCTTTTTCTTCCTGTGAACCATGATCTCTGAGTCTTACAGTCAGTGGTTTCTCTTCCAGGAAGGCCTGGCAGATCTTAGCGGTCTGCTCCAGACCATATGCTTTCAGCCATTTATCTGCCAGATACTCCGGCATGGCATATTGTACTTCCAGATATTTCAACGGCTGATCAGGTCCAGGGAACTTCAGATTCCCCTTGTCTCTTACCGCAGTACGAAGTACTCCGTTTACGAAGCCCTTCAGAGACTTGAAGCCTTTTTTCATCGCCAGCTTCACCGCCTCGTTGACCACTGCGGAATCCGGTACCTGATCCATATAGTAGAGCTGGTACACAGCCATACGCAGGATCTCCCTGATCACCGGTTTCATCTTCTTTGTCTTTACGCTGGAATACTGGTTCAGGATGTAATCCAGCTGGGGACGATATTCCAAAGTTCCCTGGCACAGGCGGGTGAAGAATGCCCTGTCCTGTTTCGGAAGATACTGGTACTTGTCCAGTACACCGCGGATCACACGGTGGCTCTGTTTTCCTTCCTGCTGCATCTCAAGGAGAGATAGCAGGGCCAGTTCTCTGATGTTTACAGCATTTGCCATAAAGCTCTACTCCTCTTTATCCGAGACGTGTCCCCGGCTCTACAGCATAGCCGCGCAGGAACGCATCCGCCTCCATTCGTTTTTTGCCTTCCAGCTGCAGGTCTGTGATCCGAAGCTGGCCTTTTCCGGTCTGTACCACCAGACCACCCTTGCCTGCTGACACAACCTGTCCCGGCTCCAGTCCGGATTCCTCTTCCACCACCTGGATCTTCCAGAGCTTCAGAGTTTTTCCGTTCAGACGGCTGAAAGCACCCGGCCATGGGATCAGACCACGGATTCTGCACTCCAGTTCTGCAGCTCCCTTTGTCCAGTCAATTCTTCCATCCTCTTTTGTGATCATGCGGGCATAGTCAGTAGGGCTTTCTGCCGGCTGTGCCACAGGCACAAGCTCACCGGATACGATCTTCGGCAGAGAATCCACCAGAAGCTGTGCACCCAGCTCACTGAGTTTGTCAAAGAGGCTGCCGCCGGTCTCATCTGCCGCAAGAGGGATCTCTGCAACAGAATACATATCGCCGGTATCCAGTCCTGCATCCATCTTCATAATCGTAACTCCCGCAGTCTTCTCACCGTCGATCACAGCCCACTGGATCGGCGCAGCACCGCGGTATTTCGGAAGCAGAGAAGCATGTACATTGATACAACCGTATTTCGGCATGTTCAGAATGCTGTCCGGAATGATCTGTCCGAAAGCAACAACGATGATGGCTTCCGGAGCCAGCTCCTTCAGTGTCTCCTGAAATTCTGCTTCTCTTACTCGTTTTGGCTGATATACAGTAAGGCCATGCTTCAGTGCAACCGCCTTTACAGGAGTTGGCTGCATTGTCATGCTTCTTCCCTTTGGTTTATCCGGCTGAGTGACAACACCCACGATCTCGTGGCCTGCCTCAACCAGTTTCTCAAGTGTTCCCACCGCAAAATCCGGTGTTCCCATAAATACAAGTCTCATTCACATTCCTCCTGTCTCAGATGCTTCTGCTCTCTGATCAGTCTTCAATCTCGACGTCTTCAGGAGCCTCCATTCCGTGCAGTTCCCCTTCTACCTTTGTCACGTAGAGGATACCATCCAGATGATCCAGCTCATGGCAGATGGCTCTTGCAAGAAGTCCCTCACCCTCGATCTCATAGGTCTCCATGTTGATATCCTGGGCTCTTGCTTTTACTTTCATAGGACGTGTAACCTGTCCTGCTTTTCCAGGCACGCTTAAGCATCCCTCATCACCAGTCTGAGTCTCCTCAGAAACCTCCAGGATCTCCGGATTGATCATGATGATCGGATTAGCCTCAACAGGATCCACATCGATCACAACGATTCTTTTCAGGATTCCCACCTGTGGAGCTGCCAGACCAACACCGTTTGCCTCATACATGGTCTCCACCATGTCGTTCACAAGATCCACGATCTTTGGAGTCACCTCTGCCACTGGTCTGCAGGTTTTCTCAAGTACACGATCTCCGATCTCTCTGATATTTCTTAATGCCATAGTATTCTCCTTTACTGTTTCTATTATAAGGTTACTTCATATTGAATATAAACCGGGTCAAATCCCGGATTGATCTCTATATATTTTTCCAGCAGACCTCTTAGCTGGATCAGCCGGATCGGGTCCTTCTCTTTTACATAAAAGACGCGCCGATACTGGTCCTGCACCTTTGCCACGCGGTCCGGTGCCGGTCCGATAAGGCTGCTGCTTCCGCCGGAGGTGATCTTCTCCATATATTTCCTGATATAGCCCATAGCCAGATCCAGCAGTTCTTCCTGCTGGCAGGATGCATGGACGGTGAGCATATTGGAGACAGGCGGGTAGCCCATCAGCTCACGGGTCAGGATCTCCTCCTCAAAAAATGTATCATAGTCCTGGATAACTGCCGCCTGTATACAGGAATGTTCCGGATGGTAGCTCTGAATGACTGCCTCTCCCGGTTTCGCGCCTCTTCCCGCACGTCCGATGGCCTGTACCAGCAGCTGGTAGGTTTCCTCCGACGCCCGGTAATCTTCCGCAAAAAGAGAGGTATCTGCCGCAAGGATACCCATCAGTGTCACATTCGGGAAATCATGTCCCTTAATGATCATCTGGGTTCCGATCAGCACATCCGCTTCCCCCGCAGCGAAAGCCTTCAGGATCTTCTCATATCCTTCCTTCCCTCTGGTGCTGTCCGCATCCATCCTCAGGATCCTTGCCTCTGGAAATGCCTTCTTCACCACCTGCTCCACCTGCTGGGTTCCTGCCTTGAACCCGCCAATGTAAGGTGAGCCGCATTCCGGACACAGGTCAGCTTTGGGTTCTGTATAACCACAATAATGGCAGACCATCTTTCCCGTATTATGATAGGTCAGCGAAACATCACAGTGGGGACACTTGATCACATGACCACAGGACCGGCAGGATATGAAACCGGTATGTCCTCTCCTGTTCAGGAAAAGGATCACCTGTTCCTTCTTCTTTAAGCGATCCGCGATCCGCTCCTGCAGAGCAGTTCCAAGGATACTCCTGTTTCCCTGCTTCAACTCCTCCCTCATATCTGTCACAGTGACAGAAGGAAGCTCCGCCTGTCCAAAGCGACTGGTAAGGAGGAATCGCTTATAACGGCCCAGTCTGCAGCGCCATGCCGATTCAACCGAAGGAGTAGCAGATCCCAGCACAACATGGGCACCCTCCAGCTCCGCTCTTCGAATGGCCGTATCTCTGGCATCGTAGCGGGGCGTGCCTTCACTCTGATAGGTATGCTCCTGCTCCTCATCGATCACGATGAGACCCAGATGCGAAAAAGGTGTAAAGAGAGCAGATCTCGGTCCGATCACAATGTGGACCTGTCCCTGGCGGACGCGCTCAAACTGATCTGAGCGTTCTGCAGGAGTCATCCTGGAATGCAGGACCGTCACCTGATCGCCAAACTGCTGATAAAAGCGGCTGACTGTCTGCCAGGTCAGAGCGATCTCCGGGATCAGCACAATACAGTCCTTTCCCAAACTCAGGCATCTGCGGATCAATTCGATATACACAACCGTCTTTCCGCTGCCCGTGATTCCCTGCAGAAGAACAGGCCGGTTCTTTCCGGACCATTCCTCCTCGATGCCGGCACAGACCTCCTTCTGATGCTCAGTCAGAACATGGGGCTGTTTCCGGTCCAGTTCACGAAAGAGTCCTGCAAGGGGATTCCGATAGCTGGTTTTCTCCGAAACCGCAAGAATGCCCTGGTCTTCCAGCCCCCGCCATACCGCAGATGTGATCTTCAGATCTTTACTCACAAAGTCTGCGTCCAGAGTCTCACGTTCAAGAAGGGCTGCGAGAAGACGCTCCCTTGCCTTATTGTGTTTCCTTCTGTACTCCTCAAGAAGCTTTTCTGCTTCCTCTTTTTCCAGCTTCAGCTGAAAGACCCTCTTTTCCTTACTCTTTTTCTTTACCTTCACAGGCATCGT
>JAKSRN010000480.1 GCA_024403585.1 Lachnospiraceae bacterium
CGACTAAAATAGAGAAGATAGAAATAACGAAGAAATAAATATAGTAATCACAAGTTGATACAGCCCATGTGGAAAAAAGTTTGTGCAGTTGCCATACCCGTAATCATCGCCCTCGGCATCCTTGCAGGAATGCTCATCAGCGTAAGAGAAGATATCAGCACAGCAATATCTTCTGTCATACCTTCCTGGCCTCTTCTTGCAGCAGCAGCGGCTGCAATCTGTATCTGTGCATGGTTCCTGCGCGGACTCAGATACAAACTCATCTTAAAACGTCTTGATACAGACGTCAGCGTACCATTTTCTACCGCCTGCATCTACGTTTCCCAAACTGCAAACATCATAGTCCCTGCACGTCTCGGAGACTTTGTGAGGATGTTCATCTTAAAACATGAAAAAGGAACACCCTACACCGCAGGATTCACTTCATTTGCTGCAGAACGCGTCTATGACATCATCATAATAGCAGTCCTCGGTCTTATCTCTCTCCCCTTCCTTATACCATTAATTCCGCCGGAATACTCCTGGTTTTCATATCTCATCTACGGAGTCCTGATAGCCGGGTTTGCGGGAATAGCATTCCTCATCATAATCAGAAATGCACAGACGAAAAATAAAATCCTCGCTAAAGTATTGGAAATCTTTGCACAGTTTCGTACAGTCTCATCATCGCCGCTTTCATTCATCACCCTTACAATCTCATCAGCAGTAATCTGGCTTCTTGATATCATCATCTGCTATCTTGTTGCCCTCATGTTCGGATGCAGTGTAAACTTCCTTTTAGTTCTTCTTGCTGTCGTTATCGGAAACCTCATAAAAGCAGTCCCGATAACGCCGGGAGGTATTGGAACATATGAACTTGCCCTCGCAGTCATTCTTGGAATCGGAGGAATTCCGGCAGCATCAGCAACACTCATAGCCGTAATCGACCACCTAATCAAAAACCTCGTAACTATCTTCGGCGGAATTATATCACTTATCGTTTTCGGC
The DNA here is from genome assembly GCA_024403585.1 of Lachnospiraceae bacterium. Taxonomy (GTDB): domain Bacteria; phylum Bacillota; class Clostridia; order Lachnospirales; family Lachnospiraceae; genus JAKSRN01. The sequence goes on from JAKSRN010000480.1 coordinate 988, forward strand.
GAATGGTCATTAGCACTGATGAAACGCCTCTTCAAGGAAGGAAAGTCAAGCGTAAATACAGAGTCCGATACAGAGATACATGACCGCTGAACTGCAGATATTAACCGTTGTTTTACTCATCTTCATCATAAAATTCTGTCAGCTTGCAGTATACCCGTATCTTCGTCCTGCACTCCCGAAAATCTACTACGGACTTGCATACCCAATCTCAATACTCCTGCTTACCTTAATCTCATGGTATCTTGGAATTCTTCATCTGCCCGTACAGCTCTCCCTGATTCCGTTTGCAGTCCTCTTTGGTATCTCCATCTGGAAAAAACAGATTTCCCTGCCTGAACTGAAAGCAAACGCAGTTTTTGATGTCATCTTCCTTGCAGGATTCTTCCTGCTGCTTGCAGTCCGCTTCGCATATCCGGGAATTCTTCCCTCGGGCGAAAAATTCATGGATGCGGCAATCTTAGGCAGCGTCATGAACAACGCGGTTGCAGCGCCTGCCGATGCATGGTTTGGAGGTGCGCCGCTTACTGTCTATTATTATCTTGGGCACTGGATGTGCGGCATCTTAGGAATACTCTCCTTTGGGGAATCAGCGGTTGTCTTCAATCTGATGCTTCCTCTCGTCTTCGGACTTGCTGCAGTCTCTGCATTTTCTATTGGAGAACTGCTCTTTGACCGCAGACGTGCCTGGATTCC
>JAKSRN010000481.1 GCA_024403585.1 Lachnospiraceae bacterium
CCCTTTTTGGGGCAGAGTGTACCGAAATGTACCTGTCCCCAAGGGTTGCAGTGTATCGAAACGTACCTGTCCCCAAGGGTTGCAGTGTACCGAAATGTACCTGTCCCCAAAGGTTGCCTTATGGAGGGTTGAACAAAAAATGAGTATAAGAATGTTGGGAGTTGACCACAACAGAGCTTCTGTTGATATTCGTGCCATCTTTTCCTTCACAAAGAGAGAAATTGAGGATACAACTGAAACACTGAAAAGAGCAATGCATGCAGATGGATGTATTATCCTTTCCACCTGCAACCGCATGGAAGTATGGGTAGATGTACCGGATGCTTCTCAGGAATCACTGGTGGATCAGCTTTGTCGTCTGAAGGGAGTAAAACCGGATGATTACAGAGACTGTTTCATTGTCAGAAAAGACCAGGATGCGGTGGACCACCTCTTTCATTTGACCTGTGGTCTTAAGTCTATGATCCTGGCAGAAGACCAGATCATCACACAGGTGAAGGATGCTCTGTCAATGTCCCGTGACATATATCAGACCAACAGTGTGCTGGAGGTTTTATTCCGAAGAGCGATCACTGCTGCGAAAAAAGTAAAAACCGAAGTAACCTTCTCAAGGGCCAGTGAGACAGCGATGGATCAGGCTGTTGAGATGATGGAGGATCAGGGGATTTCTATGGAAGGCAAGGTTTGTATGGTCATCGGAAACGGTGAGATGGGCAAACTGGCAGCCACAACCCTTAGAAAAAAAGGTGCAGACGTTACTGTTACTGTTCGTCAGTACAGAAGCGGAGAAGTACAGATCCCTGTAGGCTGCAAACGAATTGATTATGGAAATCGTATGGAGCTTCTTCCAAAGTGCGATATTGTAGTCAGTGCTACAGCCAGTCCAAACTGTACCATCAGACAGGCTCTGATGGATGAGGTGCAGCTGGAGCATCCGGTGATCATGATTGACCTGGCAGTGCCGAGAGATATTGAGACTTCTGTTGGAGAGATGGAGATGGTTACCCTCTATGATATCGATTCCTTCAGAAGCAGAAGAGATACAAGAAATGATGCCGCCTACGAACATGCTGAACTAATCCTGCAGGAAGAAATCAGTGAGTTTTACGAGTGGATGAAGGGCCGCAATGTAATTCCAAGAATCCAGAAGATCCAGGATGTTGCAGCAACTGATGTCAATCTGCGTCTGCACAAGATCATCCGTAAGACAGATCTGGATGAGGATGCCCAGAAGAAACTGGAACGAAACATCCATACAGCTTCTGCGAAGGTTGTGAATAAGATGCTGTTCGGACTGAAGGATTATCTGGATGAAGAAACATTCTTCCAGTGTATCCGCGGACTGGAGAAATTATATGAAGACGAATAAAAAATACTTTCCGATCTTTATTGACCTCAGCGACAAGAAAGTCGTGGTTGTGGGAGCCGGTAAGATCGGAAGCAGAAGAATCCGCACACTGGTGGACTTTACAGACCACCTGACCGTAATTGCGGAGAAAGCGGAGCCGGACATCGCTTTGATGGCGGAAGAAGGCTTACTGGAATGGAAACAGCAGCCCTATGAAAGAGAGCTGATTCTTGATGCAGATATGGTGCTGGCCTGTACCGATGACCCTGAACTTAACAGTGGCATCTACAGTGTCTGCAAATGCCTGGGTATTCAGGTGAACGTCTGCA
>JAKSRN010000482.1 GCA_024403585.1 Lachnospiraceae bacterium
TCCCCAAAGTGTCATTTTCTTATCGTATTCAGCTTTTTATTCAGATCTATAATCTGCTCTCTGGTCATTCCTTTCGCCATAAGGAGGACTCTCTTCAAAGTAAATCCCAGCATAATACCCATGCGTTCTTTAGGATCTACCTGATCTGCTACATTCGTGCTTTTCTTTTCGCCATCCTGTTTCTTTCCGGCGCCCATGATGCCTGCAATGATCTTTTTTACAAGCTCAGCAACTTCCGGGACGTGCATCATAGAACCGATGGTGTCATTGATGGAAAAGTATCCTTCCGGCTCATCAATATCAAACCAGTTCAGGACAACCGAGCCCGGAAGCTGCATAACATAGTCCATGTTCGGTTCTTCCACTTTCCGGATAAAAATCTCTTCACTCATGTTTCCGGCAACTGCTTTGATCGTCTGTTCACCGACATTTGGAATCATAAACTCAAAGAACCATTTTCCTTTTTTACATCCAACAGAACTTCCATTCACAAAAAGTTCTACCTCCGGCTGATTTGTATATACCTTGATCAGAGTTTCCTGTTCAATACGATCTATATAGTTTCGGCTGCAGATATGTACAAATGGCTCCTTGGAAAGCCATGCTTTATAGGCAAAATATGAATCTTTTTTATATTTACGGTCAAATGTGACAAGTCCCTTATGGTTCATACCATTTTCACCGCCTTCTTCACGGGAATCTGCGGCAAAGTCAAACATATTCCAGACATGTGTTGCCCACAGATATGGTCTTTCATCGATCTGACGGATCAGGGATTCGTGATATACGGCCTGGTACTCCTCTGAATAATCCCCCGGCTGAGGTTTTGCAGTATGCCATTTAAAGGCTTCGCATCCGTATTCGGATAATCCCACAGGGAGATCCGGATACTTTTTATGAAAATCATCAAACCATGGACCGGTGCTTTCCGGTGTTCCACCGTACCATCCAAAGTAATGGTTCCAGGAATGGACATCCGGAATGTGCAGATACGCATCACTGCTTTCATCCAATGGACATCTGGATACAACGGCCATTGTAGTCAGTCTGGTAGGATCCATCTTATGAGCCAGATCATTCAGTAAACGATGATTTTCCAGCAGATCCGGATCATCCGCACCCTTCATGGTAATCTCATTGGAAAGTCCCCATACAAAAATAGATGGATGGTTATAATTCTGGGCAATCAGCTCCTCCATCTGGGAAAGTGTATTTGCACGGCCATCAGGCATATGTACGGATATGTATGGAATTTCCGCCCAGAGGACAAATCCCATCTCATCACAGAGATCATAGACCACCTGATCATGCTGATAATGAGCCAGACGAATCGTGTTGGCTCCCATTTCCCGGATCAGTTCCAGGTCTTCTTTCTGGTCCTCCTTTGATACCGCATTTCCCTTGACTGGTCGGTCCTGATGTTTTGCCACACCTCGAAGCGGATAGGTCTCATCATTTAAGAAAAATCCTTTATCCGGATCGATTGAGAAGGTACGACAACCAAAGCGGGCAGATCTGGAATCAAGAATATTCTCTCCTTCAAGCAATTCTGCTGACGCTGTATAAAGGTATGGGTCTTTTAATCCCTGCCACAGATGTGCATCACCAAGATCAACAACCACCTGATTATGTCCATCTTCTGCAAGATCAACAAGCTCTTCTGCAACCACACAT
>JAKSRN010000483.1 GCA_024403585.1 Lachnospiraceae bacterium
AAATTCGTCCATATAAAATATCATTGGTTATCAGAGATAATAAAGATTAGTTTCTAAGAAATACATACGGGTTTTTCTTCTCCGGCATCTCTCATTTGTACTCGGACTGCCGGCATATTCCTCTTGCCCATGCCCCGCGCGCATCCTCCTGACGAACAAACTCATATTTTATAATAACCAATATATACAGCACTCATGAAATCAGAAACAAAAATAATAACCTGTCCGAGATGCGGAACACGGCAGGAGTTCACCATGTTTCCGACCATCAACGCCGCAAACCATGACCTGCGGGAAAAATTCCTCGACGGAAGTCTTACGACACTCACCTGTTCCCAGTGCGGATTTTCAGGCGTGGTCGAGTACCCGTTAGTATTCCACGACATCGAAGAAAAGTTTTCCATCTACTTTGAGCCGGATACAGATACCCGCGTCTCCGGTCTTTCTCACATGCTTCCAGCCCACCTCGAAGGCGAGTTCAGACTTCGCCTTGTACACACACAAGACGATCTCCGCGAAAAAATCTACATCTTCCGCGACAAACTCGACGACAGAATTGTCGAACTCGTAAAAGATGCAATCCTGAAAGAGATGGAGATGAAAAAGGAAGAGAAACTCCCTGACGCACTCTATTATGCAGAAGACCGGTTCGCCTGCGAAGGAAGAAGCCTTATCTTTGTTCCAAAGAAGGACAACGCCTACCTCGACCCCATCAAAATTCCCTTTACCACCTACGAAAACATCAAAAAGATGATGTCAGGTATCTGGGAACGTGAAGTAAAAGGTTACTCCGTTGTTGATAAACAGTGGATTCGGGACGTCTGAACATGGATGAAGAACAGGACTTCAGCGACATTGAAGACTCAGTAATATGTCCTGTCTGCGGGCATGAACAGGAGCTGAGAATAATTCCGAGCGTAAATGTAACGCTTGATCCTGACATGCGGGAAAAAGTACTCTCCGGCGAGATATTCCTCTTCACCTGTGAGAAATGCGGCTTCAAAGGATTTGCCGGCTATCCGTTTATCTACGAAGATAAAGAAACCAACGGCGGTTTTCTTATCTACCTCGAACCGGACTGTGAAGACAGAGTTGTAGGTATTGACGGGGATGTTGCAGACCAGATTCTTCTGCAGAATATTACCATGCGGCTTGTGACTACCATTAACGAGCTGAAGGAAAAGATATTTGTCTTCGAAGCAGGTCTTGATGACCGTGTGCTTGAACTCTTCAAGATGCTTGCCTTATCCAAGATGAAATCAGACGATGCGGAAAATATCCCTGATGAACTGCGGTTTACCGGAATCGATGAGGAGGAAGAAGAAAAGAAAGTCTTCTTTGCAGCATTCAGGGAAGCAAGATACCTCGGTGTTCTTGAACTGCCGTATTCCCTTTACCAGTCCTGCGTTATAACAGGCGAACCCATCTGGGACTATCCGGTAACCGAGTGCGGCGCAGTAGATCAGCAGTGGGTTTTAGAACGCATGGAAGAAGAGAGAAAACACGCTGCTGAAGAAGAAGCAAACGGCTGTGACTGCGGGGAGTGCAGCGGCTGCGGCGAAGAACACCATCACCACTAAACAAATAAGAGTATGACTGAAATTCCTGAGATAGATTCTGACCTTCGGATGTTTCGCCCGCGTGGTGTAATATCAGCTGAAGAGATGCG
>JAKSRN010000484.1 GCA_024403585.1 Lachnospiraceae bacterium
ATTCCGGTGGACTGGAATGGAAAGATCCAAGAAATTACGATCTGATGATCAACAGTACGAACCTTGGCATGCGCAAGTGTGCGGAACTCGTCAAGGAAATGGTCCGAATCAAAATCGGAGAGATTTCGGAGGAAGAGTAAATCCAGATTTCTGAAACAGAGTAAATCGAAATCTCTGAAGCAGAATAAATCTGTATAACTGAAGCAGACTTCTCAGACCTGAAGAAAATGCTGACTAAGCGAACAAAAACCGATAGGCTCTCATCATAAGAGTACCTATCGGTTTTTTGTTTACGCAATAGCAACAAGCCGGAAGCGTATTCCGCATTGTTTATAGATCCGCTTCCAGAATAAGCGGTGTGTGATCCTGTCTCTCACCGGAATCCAGCATCTCAGATTTTGTAACCTGGTCCTTGATTCTGTCGCTTACCAGGAAATAGTCGATTCTCCAGCCTGAGTTGTTGATCTTGCTGGTCTTTATTCTCTGGGCCCACCAGGAGTAAACCTTCTCTACATTTCCATGTACATGACGGAAGGTATCTGTAAAGCCTTTGGAGAGAAGGTGGGTAAAGCCCTGACGCTCCTCGTCGGTAAAGCCCGGTGACATATGGTTCCCTGCCGGGTTAGCCAGGTCAATCTCTTCGTGTGCCACGTTGAAATCTCCGCAGGCAACTACAGGCTTCTTTGCATCAAGCCCGCTCAAGAATTCTGCATAAGCCAGATCCCACTTCTGACGGTCTGACAGTCGTTTCAGTCCGTCACCGGCATTCGGAGTATAGACATTCACAAAATAGAAGCTTCCGAAGTCAAGAGCCAGCAAGCGACCCTCATCATCCATGGTATCCGGTGCGCCAATCTTAGCAGCCTCACAGCTGGCACTCAGGTTGTTTTTATAAAGCACCATTGTACCGGCATAGCCTTTCTTTGCAGGTGGCTGTGAACACACATATTCCGCTTTATACTCAGGAAAATACTGCTCCAGTGCAGCCTGCAGCTTTGCAGACATACCTGCTACCGGAAGCTTGGTCTCCTGAATGGCAATCACATCCGCATCCTCTGCTTTGATCGTATCCAGCACCTTTCTGGATAATACAGCTCTTGCCGAATCAGAGGTAAGTGCTGCATTTAAAGAATCAATATTCCAGGAAATAAATTTCATAGGTCTCCTTTCAAATCTGCCAGCCCTTTGGACTGCAGAATCTTTACTAACATCTCCCTCTATTATATCCAACAAACTGCTTCTGTCTATCCTTCTATCCTGTATTTTCCTTTCGCTGTTTTCCTTTAGCCATTTTTCTTTAACAAGACTTCTTTCGGATCACTTTGGCAATCTTCTTACTCAGTGCCATTATGGTCAGGATTGGCGGGTTACCCATAGCCTCCGGAAGGATGGTCGCATCTGCCACATACAGATTCTTTGGTAGTTTCGGATTATGCAGAGACTTAGCCTCTCTGATCTGTTTTACAATAGCAGAAACCCGGGCATCCGCACCAGTGTTTCTTGTGGGTCAGTGTCTTGCACCAACCTCAAAATTGTATCTTACGATACCCTGATCAATCTTGCTCAGGATACCTCCCTTATCAACAAACTCCACGCTTTCGTCAGCATTCAGAACGATTTCAAACTTCTGCTGGTTAATGGCAGTCGGTGCAAGAAGAGCTGC
>JAKSRN010000485.1 GCA_024403585.1 Lachnospiraceae bacterium
TTCTTTTTCTTGACTTTTTTTGTGGATATGCAGACAATATTCACAGAACAAAGTGTATTAGAATACAGGAATAATAATGGGGAGACAGATGAACAGAGTATGCAAGAAAAAAAGAAACTGAGAATATTGTTCATAGGTAACAGTCATACCTATTTCAACGATCTGCCTGCCACAGTGGCGGAACTGGCTAAAGAGGACTTCTATGACTGTGAAGTAACCATGATCGCCCATGGTGGCTGGTATCTTGCCCAACATGTACAGGAACCCGAGACGAAGTTTAATATCAAACACGGCCATTACGATTATATTGTGCTTCAGGAGCACGCCCATCCGTTCGGTCCAGAGGAAAAACTGTATGATGCGGTATGGCAGCTGGACGAGTGGATCCAGTCCGCAAAAGCAAAAACTGTGATCTATATGACCTGGGCAAAGAAGGATGAGCCGGATATGCAGGAGAGAATGACCACTGCCCATGAGCAGATTGCAAGAGAGACAGGCGCTCTTCTTGCACCGGTTGGAAAAGAGTGGTGGAAGTATCAAAAAGAGAATCCGACCGTAGAATTCTACGCACCGGATGGTCAGCATGCGTCAGAGTATGGTTCCTGGTTTGCGGCCAAATATATATGGAATACGATTCTGACGGATCTCCAGGAGAGTGGACGGATGCTGAATCCGGAACTGGAAGATTATCTGGAAGATCTAGAGTATATTGAAGCATTGGATTATCTGGTATAAAAGGAGAAATTTGAATATGTATTACAATAAATTTGCAAACGAGCAGTTATCAGGCCTTGGTTTTGGTTGTATGCGACTGCCTCTTTTAGAGGACGGTTCCATTGATGAGCCACAGGTATTTGAGATGGTAAAACTGGCCATGGACAATGGAGTCAATTATTTTGATACCGCTTATCCATATCACGGCGGCATGTCCGAGATTGTTGTAGGAAAAGCACTGAAGCAATATCCAAGAGACAGCTTCTATCTGGCAACTAAATATCCCGGACATCAGATTGCGGAAAGCTATGATCCTGCCGCTGTATTCGAAGAGCAGCTGGAGAAATGCCAGGTAGACTACTTTGATTTCTACCTGCTTCACAATGTATACGAGAACTGCATGGATGTATATACCAGTCCAAAATGGGGCATCATCGACTATTTCGTAGAGCAGAAAAAGAAGGGCAGAATCAAACATCTGGGATTTTCTTCCCATGCACAGCTGCCGGCTCTCAAGGATTTTGTAGAGAAATATGGCAAGGATATGGAGTTCTGCCAGATTCAGCTGAACTTCCTGGACTGGACCCTGCAGGATGCAAAAGGCAAGGTGGAATATCTGAATGAAAAACAGATCCCAATCTGGGTTATGGAGCCGCTTCGTGGCGGAAAACTCGCTGCTGACAGAGTGGAAGCTTTCCGTTTCCTCCAGACTGTTCCAGGGGTAACTATGATCTTAAGCGGTATGTCTGCACTGGAGCATATGGAGGATAACATCCATACATTCAGTGAGAAAAAACCATTGCAGGAAGAGGAGATGCAGGATCTTCTTGAGAAAGCAGAAGGTATGAAAGATAACGTTCCATGTACAGCCTGCAGGTATTGCTGTGACGGATGTCCGCAGGAGCTGAACATCCCACATCTGCTTGGTCTTTACA
>JAKSRN010000486.1 GCA_024403585.1 Lachnospiraceae bacterium
AAAAACCACAAGACGGCACCAGCTGAAGGAAGCAGGTAGCCGTCTTTTTGTGGTATAATTTCATTGGAAAAATGAAAAATTACAAGAATGATTATATCCCTGGCCAGGGAATTATTCCACTCTTTTTGGAAGATTGTATAGATCTTTGTGACAGAGTGGTCGTGTTCGACAACATCATGGAGGAGATGCACATAGAACAGTATCTGAAGGTGGATACCGCAAAAACGGGAAGACCGAGATACAATCCTGTCGACATGCTGAAAACGATTCTCTTTGGCTTCATGGATGGAGGCTACGCCTCATTAAGAGAACTGGAAGACAGATGCAAGTCGAACCTGCGGTACAAGTATCTCATGAAATATGAGGTACCGAGTTACCGTACGTTCGGCTATTTTATTGAGGACTATCTGGAAGACGGGATCGAAGAGATCTTCCAAGCAGTAAACAAGCACCTGTTCGAGAAAGAAGGGGTGGATCTGGAGCACGTGTACATCGACGGGTCCAAATTTGAGGCGAACGCCAACAAATACACCTTCGTCTGGCGGAAAGGGACAGAGAAATCCAGATACAAGCTATATGAGAAGATAACCGTTCTGCTGGAAGAGATGAATACCGAACTGGCGATATACGGTCTGAAGATAGCTACAAACACCGAATATGTGCCGGAATATCTTGCGGATGTGCTGAAACAATATGAGGACACACTGAAGATCGATCTTTCCGGTTTTGCCCGGGGAAGAGGACACCACAAGACGCAGGAACAGCGGAATTGCGAGAAACTGGCGTATTACATTAAGAAACTGAACGAATACATAGAGAAACTGGAAGTCTGTGGCCCGGACCGGTCCGGCTATTCCAAAACAGACCACGATGCCACTTTTATGCGGATAAAGAAAGACTACATGGGTAACGACCAGCTGCTTCCCGCCTACAATGTGCAGATAGCGGTGGCAGACGAATACATTGCCGCGGTGGATGTGCAGCAGTTCCGCAGCGATATGGACTGTTTCGTCCCCTTGATGAATAAATTCTCAAGTTACTATGGTAAGTATCCCAAGTATCCGGTGGCGGACGCAGGATATGGTTCTTTTAACAACTATCTATTCTGCCAGGAACACGGCATGGAGAAGTACATGAAGTTCTCCATGTTTGAAAAAGAGACGAAGGACAAGGAATACCGGAACGACATCTTCCGGCCGGTGAACTTTCCGATTGATGAAGACGGAAACTTGAGATGTCCTAACGGAAAGAAGATGGTGTTTTCTTACAGACAAAATGTGAGAGGCAACCGGTACGGCAGACAGGAAGAAGTCTACGAATGTGAGGACTGCTCCGGATGTCCATATGCTTCCCAATGCAAGAAAGCCAGCGGAAACCGTACGATCCGGCTGAACGCAGAACTGACTTCAATTCACGAGGAAGTTATTAACAACCTGGAAAGCATTCACGGTGCCTATCTGCGAATGAACCGTTCCATCCAGGCAGAGGGCACTTTTGGAGTGATGAAATACGACCGCTGGTACAAAAGAACAGTGCGCAGAAGTATGAAATCCGTCCGTTTGGAGCTGTTTCTGGTCTCTATTGGACACAATCTTTACAAATACTACAACAAACAGATGAAACTCGAGGAAGAAGCCGCCTAAAGAAA
>JAKSRN010000487.1 GCA_024403585.1 Lachnospiraceae bacterium
CTTCATACCAGATCCCGCTGCTGTATCCTCATCAAACGTCTCACCCGACTTCTCGTCTGATTCCGCCGCCGAATCCTCCGTAGACATCTCGCCTGCAGCCTGATTCTTCACCCCATCAGCACTGTCTTCCGCATCACCATCATCTTCCACCTGCTCACCCGCAGCCTCTGTCGAATCTTCCTCTGATGCGTCACCCAGTTTCTCACCCGGTTCCACTTCAGACTCTTCACCCGCAGCCTCACTGACAGCCTGCTCTCTCTCTTCAATCAGCGGTACCGACGCATCTTGTGCATCCGCATTCCCCGCCTTTTTCTTCGGCTTCCGCTTCTTCTTTCCTGACTTCTTCCTTCCCTTGAACCACTGAAGCAGTTTCAAAAGCGGAATACCAAGAAGATAAACCTCAAAAGCCACTTTTTTCTCGATCCAGGATACCTGAACCCGGATAAACTTCAGGAGCCAGGAAACGCCTGCCTCTGCCTGCATCTCTTTGTCCTGCTTCCTGAAACTTCCTTTATAACGGATCGGAACCAGTAAGATCAGCAGCAGGAGCAAGAGGATAAATCCCAGAATACCAAGAAGTATCTTTCCCAGGACAGCCAGGATCGTCAATAGTATATGCAACATATCCGTCCCACCTTATCGTCCTGCTTTTTTCCTGACATACGCCAGGATATTCGCGGTACCGGTTGCCTCATAGGTCTCCTGTGTCATATCCAGCAGCAACTCCATGGCTTCATCCATTCCGATCGCCATACCGACAACGGGTGGAAGCAGCTCATGGACTCTTTTCATCAGGATGCATCTGCTGTCAACAATATCCAGCTGATCCACTCCGTTGGCCGCTTCTGTGATCAGATACAGATTAGGATAGAATCTCCCGCGGTTCACCTGAGCGATCAGTTTTCTTTTCTTTTTCATGGCTTTTTCACCAAGATAAAGATTCGGATACCATTCTGCCATACACTCCTCCAGAAAAATGTCTGCTTATTCCCACATATTTGCCTTCTTCAGATTGGTATACTCCTTATATGCTTTTTCCAGCATCTGTCTTTCGTTGGCAAATTTGAGAAGATGGTAAGCTTCATGATATTTATAATATCCGGAATCCACAAAATACTCTTCTCTCTGTGGTTTGCTGTAATAGCTGTCAGCAGCCATCAGATACCAGTGGACCTTCTTCTCCACCGTATCATCCGGTACAGAAAAACTGTATCGGCTGACACCTACATATTTAACGATTTTTGCGCGAACACCCGTCTCCTCAAAGACTTCTCTGATCGCAGTTTCTTCAAATGTTTCACCGTCTTCTACGGTGCCCTTGGGCAGTACCCATCCTTCGTACTTATTCTTGTAGCTCTTATAAAGCGTCAGAATCTTTCCTCTGAATATCACCACTCCGCCACAGCTAGTTGCTTCAATCATATGCAATCCCTCCTGTTATGCGTGTGTCAACGGTCTTTTCCCGCTCCTCGGTCACTCCAATTCGACCAACTCGCTCTTCCTGACAGAAAAGACCTGCACTGCCTTTAAGTATACCCTTTTTTCCGTATTAACGCAACCGCACAGTTCAGCCAAAACGGGCTCTAAAGATCTCTCTTGCCACCGGAACTGCCGGCGCGATTCCATTGCCGCCGCCTTCAA
>JAKSRN010000488.1 GCA_024403585.1 Lachnospiraceae bacterium
AACAGGGGTTATATAGCTTTTTGTCAGTACACTTGTGATACTATCCCATGAGTCCGAAAGAATGTTCTCTATAGTAATCTTGCATAATGCCCCCCCTGATTCTTGTGCAATATTCACAATAACACCGTTCGCAGTAGGTAGTGCATGCTCTATCAGTGTTTCAAATGCTTCAAAAACAGCCAACGCATTTTTCGCAGGAATGCTGCCTGATGCCCTATTCATCATTTCTCCGGGTATACCGTAGAGATTCAGATAACGAAGCACCTCTGCAAAGGAAAGGCCAAGCTCACCGACACTGATCGTATCATTTTCCGCAGAGAGGATCATCAGATTTGCATAACGTTTGATATAGGAACCTAATATGGCAATCTGTTTCCTGAACTTATCCCGAAGCTCCGCGTCAGTAGTATTTACAGCTCTGCGGGACAGAGCGGATATTGCCAGAGACTGTGGCTGTGTGCGTATGGCAATCTCATCATAAAGCAAGGTTCTCTGTTCAATCGACTCCTGCTTAACCTTCAGTTCATTCTGCAGACGGATCAGTTCCGTTTCCTCCGATAATTGTTCCTGTATCTCCTCCAGTTCCTCTTTCAAACGGTCAAGCACCGTTACATCTTCCTGCCAGAATCCATATCCTCCGGGGAGCGAAAGCTTATGAAGGATCGTATGTTCTTCCATACGTGCCCCATCAGAAAGATGAATCTGCTCAGGGCTTAAACTCATCGCAGAAGCTGACTGATAGAGCGGTGTTCCATGCTCATCCGTGATCTGCACCGGAAGACTGGATATCTGAAAGACCTTACTGTAACTTTCGTTGATGGGAGTCAGACCCATCTGCATACAGCACTCAAGCACTGCGGCAACCATAAAGCAAAGGATCTCAGGCAATTCAAGGATATTGTGACCATTAATTTGCGGCAGATTGCCGGTGGCCAGAAGAATCATCGATGAGATGCCTATTGCAAACGGTACAAGAATCATCCATGACCAGCGTTTAATTCCGGCAATGGAATAACGAAGCACAAGGATTCCCACTGCCGCTGTATATAACAGATACTGCCATGCTGTAATTAGGATGAATCCGATACCATAGGAATAGTTTCCATCCCAATCAGCAAAGCCGGGCTGAAAACGGAATATCTGCTGATGCAGATCATTTGTCAGAACCATCAGCACGAGAACGCCTGTTATGACAAAAACCCAACCCCATGTTCTTATAACCCTCTTTGCATCCCCGGCATAGATAAACAACGCCGTGAAGAACAAAAGCATGGGAATACAAAGCATAGGCACATAATACAGATACCAGCAATAACGTCCCAGCGCTGAAACATTTCCGAAAACGGTATATTTCAGACCACGGAAGAAAAACAGCAGGAATATCATAACAGCAATATGCATCATGGTATGCTTTACATTTTTTCTTCCCGCAACGATCAGATAATAGCGCAGGATCAGGCATACTGAAAGCAGCAATAGATAAACGGAAGAAAACCGATATGTCGGAAACCGTATCGGAATCATACCTGTTTCCGGGAAAATAGTCACTGCAAGCAGCAGGTAACACACGGCAAGCGATCTTATGCACTTTTTAACTTCGGTCATTTAAGAAACCTCCTTACCGATGATGTTATT
>JAKSRN010000489.1 GCA_024403585.1 Lachnospiraceae bacterium
TGAACCAGATTGAAATTCAGCGCGGTATGACGACAAGTTCTACCGCTATTTTTGTGCCTTTCACAACCCAGGAGTTGTTCCAGAACGGTAAGGAAGCCATCTATTACGGCTTGAATGCCCTTTCCAATAACCTGATCATGGTAGACAGAAAGAAGTTGAAGAACCCGAATGGATTGATTCTTGGTACTCCGGGTTCTGGTAAATCCTTCTCTGCAAAGAGAGAGATCACCAATGCTTTCCTGGTATCAGATGATGATATTATCGTGTGTGACCCGGAAGCAGAGTACACAGCGCTGGTACAGAAGCTGCAGGGGCAGGTAGTTAAGATCAGTCCTTCCAGCTCTCAGTTCATCAATCCGATGGATATCAATGCCAACTATTCCGAAGAAGATAACCCGATTGCATTGAAGGCAGATTTTATCCTGTCTCTCTGTGAGCTGGTAGTCGGAGGAAAAGAGGGATTGCAGCCAGTTGAAAAGACGGTTATCGACCGCTGTGTGCATCAGATCTATCAGAAATACTTTGAAGATCCAAGACCGGAGAACATGCCGATCCTGCAGGATCTGTATGAAACCCTCCTGGCACAGGAGGAAAAGGAAGCCCGCCACGTGGCAACTGCCCTTGAAATCTATGTTACTGGTTCTCTGAATCTGTTCAATCACCGCACCAATGTGGATATCAATAACCGTTTCGTCTGCTATGACATTAAGGAACTGGGTAAACAGTTGAAGAAGATTGGAATGCTCGTGGTTCAAGATCAGGTCTGGGGACGTGTTACTGCCAACCGCAGCGCTGGTAAAGCAACCAGATATTATATGGATGAGTTCCATCTGCTTTTGAAGGAAGAGCAGACAGCAGCATACTCCGTTGAAATCTGGAAGCGATTCAGAAAATGGGGTGGTATTCCGACCGGTATCACACAGAACGTCAAAGATTTGCTCTCCAGCAGAGAAGTCCAGAACATTTTTGAAAACTCTGATTTCATTATCATGCTGAATCAGGCATCTGGTGACAGACAGATTCTTGCCAGTCAGCTGAATATCTCTCCTCATCAGCTTTCCTATGTAACCCAGTCCGGCGAAGGTGAAGGACTTCTGTTCTATGGAAATGTCATTCTGCCATTCGTAGATCACTTCCCGACTGATCTGGAGCTGTACCGTATCATGACAACCAAGTTGTCTGAGGTGCAGGAGGCAAAGGAGGCGTAAATGGATAAGAGAGCAAAGGCACGTCTTCCTTCTTCCGGTTCAAAGCTCAGATGGGAGCGTGAGGGTGCAGAAAACACTTTGCGTGGAGAAAGGGAGCAGAAAACTGATAAAACATCAGAAAATGCTGTTTCCAAGAAAGCGCAGAGAAAACAGATTCAGAAGGAAGCTGCAAATCAGAAAAAGAAGGAATCTGCGAAAACCAGGCAGGAGGCAGAAGGTGCAGCGAAGCGAAAAGGCAAGCTGAAATTTGAGACTGCGGATGGGAAAAAGCCTGATAAACCCGGCAGAAAAGTAATTCATGCCCCTGCAGATATGGCATCGGTAAAGGTTCATCAGCTGGTACATGCCAGCAACGAGGATAATAATACCGGTGTACAGGCGGCAGAGTTTGCTGAGAGCACCGGCGAGGCATC
>JAKSRN010000049.1 GCA_024403585.1 Lachnospiraceae bacterium
TCTCAGAACTTGATCTGCTGTTTTCGTTACATCCTCTCCGGTGCCTCGAAACCTAATACATCGATGCATGCCTCCAGCACTCTGCGTACCAGATCTAAAAGTGCGATCCAGGATGCCTTCTGTACCTCATTCTCCTCACTGAGGATCTTTGTCTCATGATAGAAACGGTTGAAGTCATTGGACAGCTCATAGATGTAAGAACAGATCTTATGAGGTGCCTTCTCGTCGAATGCATTCTCCATTACCGCATTGAATCTTGCACATTTCAGCATCAGATCTTTCTCTACGCCGTTTGCAGGAGCGAGGATCTTGCCGTTCTCCAGAACGCCGCCGCCCTCTGTGTAACGTGCCAGGATTGATTTGATACGTACCATTGTGTAAAGGATGTATGGTCCTGTATTTCCTTCGAAGGATGTGAAACGATCCACATCAAAGACATAATCTTTGGAAGCCTGGTTGGACAGATCTCCGTATTTGATTGCGGACAGTCCTACCATCTCTGCTGTCTTGGTTGCTTCTGTATCACGAACACTTCTGTTCTCTACGATTTTCTTGAACATCTCATCATTGATGTCCTTGATCAGGTTCTCAAGACGCATAACGCCGCCGTCACGAGTCTTGAATGGTTTTCCGTCTTTGCCGTTCATGGTACCGAAACCAAGGAAACGAAGACCTGTTTCTTCTTTTACAAGGCCTGCCATGCGTGCTGCACGGAATACCTGTACGAAATGCATCTCCTGACGTTTGTCTACTACATAGATGATCTCATCAGGGTTGAAGAGTTTCATACGCTCTACGATGGTAGCCAGGTCTGTTGTTGCATACAGGGAAGAACCGTCGGATTTCAGAAGAAGAAGTGGTGGTACCTCTTTTGCATCTGATTCCTGTTTTACATCAACGATCAGTGCTCCCTGATCCTCGTGTGCCAGTCCTTTATCTTTCATCAGCTGAACCAGTTCCGGGATATATGGCTGTGCATCAGACTCTGCCTTCCACAGATCAAAATCAACATTCAGCTTCTGGTAGTTTCTCTTCAGGTCGGCAACGGAAACTGTCATGATATGTTTCCACAGTGCCATATAGCCTGGGCGTCCCAGCTGCAGCTGGTGTGTTGCCTCCAGTGCTTTCTCTTTGTAAGCCTCATCCACTTTGGATTTTCCGCTGGCTGCCGGATAAATCTCCTCCAGCTCACCGATTGTGAATGGTGCCTCTTCAGGATAAGGTCCGGAAAATGCCTCGTCAAAGTAAGGAAGAGATGGCTGTCTCTCCTGCAGCTCAGTGATGATCAGACCCATCTGAAGACCCCAGTCTCCCAGATGCACATCACCGATCACTTTGTGTCCCATGAAACGGCCCATTCTTTTGATGGACTCACCAATGATCGCAGAACGAAGGTGGCCAACATGCAGTGGTTTTGCAACGTTTGGTCCGCCGTAGTCAATCATAATGGTTTTTGGCTCAGCTGCTTTCTCTACAGAAAGATTCTCATCTGCTTCCATCTCTGTCATATACTGTGCAGCATATGCGCCGGAGAGCTTGATATTGATAAAGCCAGGATTTACAGCCGCTACTTCCTCAAACATGCTGCTGTCTGTCATCTGAGCAACAATATCCTGAGCGATCATGATCGGGGCTTTTTTATACTCTTTTTTTGCAGCCATTGCGCCGTTGCACTGGTACTCGCAAAGGTCAGGGCGGTTAGAAATAGAAACGCGGGCATAGGATGTATTATAACCAGCTGCCTCGAATGCCTTTGCCACTTCTTCTGTTATAAGATCCAGTAATTTTTTCATAATATGGATTAATCCTCTTTTTTAATTTTTTTCAACTGGGTATATAAGTATTCAATGATAGATCTTCTTGTAATGATACCGATGAAAACACCCTCATCATCCACAACAGGAACAAAGTTCTGTCTGAGGGAGAGTTCTACAAGATCTTCCATCTTGCTGTCTGCTTTTACCGGCGAAATGTCTCTGTCTCTCGGGACATCGAAGATCATGACTTTTTCTGCTTTCTGTAAATTTAGCTCATGATCATTTTTGAAGGCTCTGAGCAGATCTCCTTCAGAGATCGTGCCCAGATAAATGCCCTTGCTGTTTAACATTGGGATCGCAGCAAAACGATCCTGATCCCATCTCTCCATTACCTGACGGAGGGTGGAATCGCTGAATACATATTTCACCTCAGTTTTCGGGGTCAGAAAAAATAATATATTCATTGTCTGCTATTTGTTCACTCTATTAAATATTCTTTACTAACTCTATTCACGCTGAGATTGTCTTCCGAAACCGAATTATCCTGTATCCTTGTGATCACACTTCAGCTACAGGTTTCAGTAACCGGATTCTTTTCTCTCTTTACGTTTACTCCTCAGTTGCAGGAGCAACATGAGCAATCTCCAGCTCAAGCAGCTGTTTTGGATCAACAGGTGCAGGTGCCTCAGTCATCATACAGGAAGCATCTTTTACTTTCGGGAATGCAATTACGTCACGGATAGAATCCTCTTTTGCCATCAGCATTACCAGACGATCCAGACCGTAAGCCAGTCCTGCGTGAGGTGGAACACCGTATTTGAATGCACTCAGAAGGAAGTTGAACTGCTCCCATGCCTGCTCTTTTGTGAAGCCGAGAACCTCAAACATCTTCTCCTGAATATCATTCTGATGGATTCGAACAGAACCACCACCGATCTCGCATCCGTTCAGTACGATATCGTATGCTTTTGCACGTACAGCACCCGGATCAGAATCGATCTTATCCCAGTCTTCCTCCATTGGCATAGTGAATGGATGATGCATTGCCATGAAGCGGTTCTCCTCATCAGACCACTCAAGAAGCGGGAACTCTGTGATCCATACAAAACGATACTCGTTCTTATCCAGAAGTCCCATA
Source organism: Lachnospiraceae bacterium (assembly GCA_024403585.1). Classification (GTDB taxonomy): domain Bacteria; phylum Bacillota; class Clostridia; order Lachnospirales; family Lachnospiraceae; genus JAKSRN01. Next base: position 2,896 of record JAKSRN010000049.1, read on the forward strand.
TCCTCAGCCATTTTCAGACGAAGAGCACCAAGAACATTCCATACGATCTTGTTACGGTCTGCAGCAAAGAGAAGAAGGTCTCCGTTCTCTCCGCCCATTGCCTGAATGAGGGCTGTCATCTGCTCTTCTGTCATGAATTTAGCAAAGGAAGATTTTACGTTTCCGTCTGCCTGGATTGCAATATATGCCAGACCTTTAACGCCGTAGCCTTTTGCAAAATCGACCAGTTTGTCAATCTGTTTTCTTCCCAGTCCGCCCTGGCCTTTTGCGTTGATACCGCGAACGGAACCATCTTTCAGAGCGAGTGCATTTTTGAATACAGCAAACTCGATGTCTTTTACTGTCTCGGATACGTCAGTCAGCTCCATGCCGAAACGAAGATCCGGTTTGTCGGAACCGAAGCGGTCCATAGCTTCCTGCCATGGCATTCTCTGGATTGGAAGCGGAACCTCAACATCCAGAACCTCTTTGAAGAGGTGAGCCAGCAGTCTCTCGTTTACATCGATTACATCATCAACATCTACGAAGGACAGCTCCATATCGATCTGTGTGAACTCAGGCTGACGGTCTGCACGAAGATCCTCATCACGGAAGCATCTTGCGATCTGGATATAACGATCATATCCGGAACACATCAGCAGCTGTTTGTAAAGCTGTGGTGACTGTGGAAGCGCATAGAAGCTGCCCGGATGTACACGGGATGGTACCAGGTAGTCTCTTGCTCCCTCAGGAGTGCTCTTTCCGAGCATTGGTGTCTCGATCTCGATGAATCCCTCATCTGCCATGAATGCACGTGTTAGTGTGCAGACTTTGGATTTCATCATCAGGTTTCTCTGAATGTCAGGACGACGAAGATCCAGATAACGGTGTTTCAGACGGATCTCCTCTTTTGTCTTGCTGTTCTCCTCGATTGGGAATGGAGGTGTCTCAGCCTCAGCCAGGATACGAAGGTAATCTACGCGAACCTCCATTGTACCTGTTTTCAGGTTTGTATTTACTGCGCCGGAACGTTTCTCAACAGTACCTGTTACAGCGATTACGAACTCAGCTCTCAGTTTTCCTGCTTTCTCGAAGCCCTCCTCATCGATGCTTCCGTTCTCGAAGATCAGCTGCATCAGACCGGAACGGTCTCTCAGGTCTACGAATACGATTCCACCTTTATTACGGCTTTTCTGCACCCATCCCATCAGAGTGACTTTGGAACCGATCAGCTCCTCAGTAACCTCTGTACAGCGATGAGTACGTTTCATGCCCATCATTGATTCTGCCATTTTTATTTCCTCCAATTATCTATCTACAACTGTGATCTGCATCAATCAGATTTGTTTCATCAGTCCGCAAAAATCTCCACGATCTCTGTGTATCCTTCTGCCTCCAGCTGCTCTTTCTGGAATTTCTTGTTTTTCTTCATAACGGACAGGTTCACCTGCATTCCGCTTCTTCTCTCTTCCATTGCCTGGGCAATGATCTTCTGCATGCCTTCGTCTGACAGCTTCTTGTCCAGCAGGTATGCTTTTTTCTGACTTGCGCCAGGAATCTGGTAGCCTCTCTCAAGCAGAAGAAGAACGATACGCTCGAATCCGATGGAGAATCCACATGCAGGAGTGTTCTGTCCTGTGAATTTACCGATCATCTCATCGTAACGTCCACCGCCGCCAACGGAACCGCCGAACTCATCCATAGCGATCTCAAAGATCGGGCCTGTGTAGTAGGACATACCACGTACCAGAGTAGGATCGAATGCGATCTTAAAGTCAGCACTCTTAACTGCATCAACACTGTTCATGATATGCATAAGGCCTTCTGCGTACTGCGCATCCAGGAAATCTCCCAGCATCTCTGCAACTTTCTTAACACCTGCAGTATCCGGTGTGATCACACGGAAAAGCTCCAGGTATTTATCGATGGACTCTTTTGCAAATCCCTCTTTCTCCAGCTCAGCTGCAACACCATCCAGACCGATCTTGTCCATCTTGTCCAGGATGATGAATACTGTATCGTAATCCTTCTCTGCAAATCCGCTGTAAGCAGCCATTGCTTTCAGAATACGACGGTCATTGATACGGATGGTGAAGTTTTTGAAATCCAGTTTTCCAAGCAGGGTTGTGGTTGCCAGGATCAGCTCGATCTCAGCCAGGTTGGTTGGCTCACCAAGGATATCAATGTCACACTGCATAAACTGACGATAACGTCCTCTCTGTGGGCGGTCAGCTCTCCATACATTGCCCATCTGCAGCGCCTTGAATGGTGCCGGAAGATCATTGGCATTGTTGGAATAGTAACGGCAGAGCGGAACAGTCAGATCATAACGAAGTCCGCTGTCTGTCAGGTCAGCCTCGGATTTTGCAGACTCCAGTTTCAGTTTCTCTCCACGTTTCATGATCTTGAAGATCAGTTTCTCGTTCTCTCCTCCGGATTTGCTGTTGAGGTTCTCGATGTGCTCTACACAAGGAGTCTCCATGGATGAAAATCCAAAGGTTTTATAGGTCTCTTTGATCAATCCGATCACATAGTCACGGATGGCCATCTCCTGTGGCAGAATATCTTTCATTCCGGTGACCGGCTTTTTCTTCAATGCCATAATTTATGAATATCTCCTCTCAAATCGATCGGGCAGGGCGGAATACGCAGGCTTCCGTCTTCATCGTCATGCAGCAGCTGCTGCAGGGCCATGAATACCTTCACGTTATAGTTTTTTATTTCATGGATCATAAGATCCAATGCTTTCTCAATAGGATAAGCGTCTCGGTAAGAGCGCTTATCTGTAAGTGCACAGAATACATCACACACACGCAGAATACATGCACCCAGCGGAATGTTGTATCCCTCCAGATTGTAGGGATAACCGGAACCATCCCAGTTCTCATGATGATAAAGAACCATCTCACAGATATCCTCATCGATCTTACGCTCCCGCATGATCTGATATCCGCGCTGAGGATGCTGTCTGAGATAACCCAGCTCTTCGACGATCATGGAGTTATCCGCATCCATCTCCTCCTGAAGAGGGATCTTGCCCACGTCGTGCATAATACCGGCAGCGATCAGTTTATTGCACATAGACTCAGACAGTTCCATCTGAACTGCCACCATATAAGCCAGCGCAGCAACCTTCATTCCATGCTCGTACTGCTCGGTCATTGTAAATTTCAACAAATGATTTATCCGCATACTTACTTACCCAGATACTGATCGATGCCTTTCTGCTTTCTCTCCAGCATCTCATCGATCCTTTCCACGTAATTTTTCAGATCTTTTACATTCTCCACACGCTCGATCCGCTCTCCGTTCTGGAAAACGAACTTGGTGGATGCTCCGGATCCGGCAGCCACAATGGTCTGCTTTTCTTCCATAATCAGTATATTGTAAATTCCGTATTTGTCAACTTTGGAGTAACCTACGTTCTCGAAGTTGCCGGCGATATTTTTCTGTCTGTAGAGGTAATAAGGACCCATCTCCATCTCATGGGCACAGTCCTCTGTCATCTGCATGATCTCTGCGGAATTCTCAAAAGAGATCTCCTCGTACTGATCCTTGAAAAGATTCAGACGGGTCGCTCTTTTCAGTGCCAGAGAGTGTACAGTCAGACTCTCCGGATCCAGTGCCTTCACCTCTTCCAGAGTATGGGCAACTTCTTCCTTGCCCTCTCCCGGAAGTCCGATGATCAGATCCATGTTGATGTTATCAAAGCCCAGCTCTCTTGCCAGATGGAAGATCTCTTTTGTCTGATCCACGGTATGTTTTCTTCCGATGAGATCCAGTGTCTTCTGGTTCATAGTCTGAGGATTGATGGAGATACGGCTCACCGGATATTTACGGATTGCAGCAAGCTTCTCTGCTGTAATCGTATCCGGACGTCCTGCTTCCACTGTAAACTCACGAACAGCTTCCATATTGAAGGAAGTGGTGATCTTATGCAGCAGCCGATCCATCTGCTCAGCCTCCAGACTGGTAGGTGTTCCGCCACCGATATAGACAGTGTCCAGTCTCCAGTCCTTCATTCTGTCCGCAATAAAATCCAGCTCCTTGAACAGAGCTTCCAGATATGGCTCGATCATATGTCCCCAGGTTTTCAGGGCATGAGAACCAAAGGAACAGTAGAGACAGATGGATGGACAGAAGGGGATTCCCACATACAGGCTGTAACCTGTTTTGTAATCAAACTCCTGAAGGATAGCTTTCTCTCTGTTGGCAGTGGCAATCGCCAGTGCTGTTTTTCTTGGGCTGCAAAAGTAAGTCTCTCTCATATGTTTTGCAATATCAGAGTTCTTCCATCCCTGCTCCAGAAGACCCATCGGGATCTTAGTCGGACGGATTCCGGTCAGATCTCCCCATGGAAGCTCTCTTCCGGTTTCTTCTGCAAGGGCCTGATAAACCATCTGTTTCAGAAGGTTCTTACGGATCACGCGATCCTCTGTATCGGAAACAGGGGACTTTCTAACGGAACCGTCTGCTGACTGAAAGCAGATCTCTTCCGGAAGATAGGTGATCACGTAGGCTTTGTCATATTCCTGGCCGGCTTTTGTTTCTGCCTGGACCTGCTGCTCTTCCTCTGTCAAAATGTCATCGGTATAGAACATCTTAACCTGGCTACCTGCATAAAAGGCCCGCACCAGGGAATAGACATCGTATTCAAAATCTTTCCGATTAAAGGTAAGACTGATATTAAGCAAGTGGATTGTACCTCTTTTCCATAGCGATCGAGGTTGTCATCTCATGGCCCGGAAGAACAGCTGTGTCATCCGGAAGCATTGTGAGAAGACGTTTGATACTTGTTTTCATAGCAGATGGGCTGGATGTTGGGAAATCCACACGTCCGTAGGACTGAGCAAAAAGTGTATCTCCACTTACCAGAACCTGCTCATTCGGAAAATAGTAACAGCAGCTGCCCTGGGTATGTCCCGGAGTGTGCAGTACTGCAATCTCAAAACCTGCGATGGTAAGCTTATCGCCATCTTTCACCTGTCTGTCTGCTTCCATGGAGTAAGCGCCTGCCCAGTTTCCGGACAGGTTAAGAGAAGGATCTTCCAGAACCTCCTCATCCAGTTCATGGACATAAACAGGGATATTGTATTCTTTTCTGAGTGCATCTGCTGCCATGATATGATCAAAATGTCCATGTGTCAGAAGGATCGCTGCCGGCTTTCCTTCCATTCTTTCCACATGACGCATCAGCTCTTTTGCATTGTCAGCAGGATCAATAAAGATCAGCTCATTGGTCTCTGTATTCTGGATCAGGTAGCAGTTGGTGCTGACCATGCCAAGTACCAGATACTCAACTTTCATCTGTGCCATATAGTTCTCCTATCTATTGTTGATCAGCCCTTCGCACGTTCTACGGCAATGACTGATTTCACCTGATTCAGTTTCCCCATGATCATCTTAAGATCTTCGTTGTTGTTGACATCGAAGCTGAGATCCAGGGTTGCGATTTTCTGCTTGCTGGTCTGGGTATGCACACCGGAGATGCTGATCTTATCAGCAAATACCAGCAGGATATCCGCAAGCAGACCTGCACGGTCTTCTGCGATGATTCGGATATTTACTCTGAATGCCTTCTGCTTTGTATTATCCAGGTTCCAATCCAGTTCACGAAGACGCTGACGCTCTTCTTCCGTCATGCTCATGACATTCGGGCAGTCAGAACGGTGTACGGTGATGCCTCGTCCTCTTGTGGTGAAGCCGACAACTTCGTCACCAGGGATCGGACGGCAGCATTTTGAAAGGTGGTAGGCAATGCCGCCCATACCGTCTGCGGTGATCACACCTTTACCCGGATTGATCTTCATGACTTTTTTGGAGTTAGCCTCGATATTAGCCAGAATTTCCTCATCCGTAACGGTCTTCTTGAACTCGGCATCATACACTTCAACCATCTTGTTGAAGACCTGTCCCTCCTTCAGACCACCGTGTCCGATGGCAGCGAGAGCAGCATCCCAGTCCCTGAAACCATATTTTTTGATAACCGCATCCATGATCTCCGGCCGCATATAGGTGGACAGCTGTTTGCCTTTCAGCTTAGCGTAGGCATTCAGAAGATCACGGCCTTTCACAATGTTCTCTTCCTTGTAGGCCTGACGGAACCACTGATTGATCTTATTCTTGGCAGCTGTACTCTGTACGATCTTCAGCCAGTCACGGCTTGGACCTCTGGAGTTCTGCGAAGTGATGATCTCAATCTGGTCACCGTTTCTGAGCTTGGTCTCGATTGGAACAAGCTTTCCGTTTACACGGGCACCAACCATTCGGTTACCGACTGCAGAATGGACAGAGTAAGCAAAGTCGATCGGGCAGGATCCTTTCGGAAGGGTCTTTACATCACCCTTTGGTGAGAAGCAGTATACACTGTCATTGAAGAGATTCAGATCGTTCTTCAGAAGACTCATGAACTCATGGTTGTTGTCATTGTCATTCTGCCATTCGATCATCTGCTTCAGCCAGTTCAGCTTCTCCTCTTCCTGTGCCGGACCGATCTTCTTACCGTCGGCAGCCCTCTTGTATTTCCAATGGGCAGCGATACCATATTCTGCAACACGGTGCATCTCAAAGGTACGGATCTGGATCTCAAAAGGTTTACCCATAGGTCCGATAACAGTTGTATGCAGCGACTGGTATCCATTCGGTTTCTTCATGGCAATATAGTCTTTAAAACGTCCCGGGATCGGCTTATACATATCATGGATTACACCCAGGGCTGCATAGCAGTCCTTCAGTGACTCAACGATGATACGTACAGCAAACAGATCATATATCTGATCCAGGGTCTTGCCCTGATTTTTCATCTTTCTGTAAATGCTGAAGAAATGCTTAATACGTCCACTGATGCTGGCCTCGATGCCCGCTTCCTTGATGTGATTGGCAACATCTTCAACAACTGTATCAATATAATCCTGACGATCACCCTTTTTCTGGTTGATCTGCTTCGCCAGTTCCTGATAAGCTTCCGGATCCAGATATTTCAAAGCCAGATCATCCAGCTCAATCTTTAATTTAGAGATACCAAGACGCTGTGCGATCGGTGCGTAGATTTCCTGTGTTTCCTGCGATTTTTCTCTCTGCTTCGCAGGTTTCATGTACTTCATGGTACGCATGTTATGCAGACGGTCTGCCAGCTTGACCATGATCACGCGGATATCTTTGGACATGGCAAGGAGCATCTTACGCATGTTCTCTGCCTGTTCCTCCATCTTGTCATGGGAGTAGGTCAACTGTCCCAATTTGGTTACACCGTCAACGATCAGAGCAACCTCTTCACCGAATTCTGCCTCCAGCTCTTCCTTGGTCATGATGGTGTCTTCCACAACATCATGAAGAAGACCAGCTGCAATACT
>JAKSRN010000490.1 GCA_024403585.1 Lachnospiraceae bacterium
GTCTGCTTGCAAGAAGGGCATCCCTTACCTCCGGGTCTCTTTTGGCTCTTGTCTGGAGCGCATCCAGTGCTTCATAAATATCCATCTAGTTTCTCCCTTCTCTTTCCTTTTTATCTATGGCTGTCTGGTTTTCTTTGGAACCAGGAAATCGTAATTTCCTATTAAGCCAAAAGAGAGCTATCATATCTCTTGATACGACAGCCCCCTTGCGTCATAAGCTTTCTTTGTTTGTTTTTTCGGATTACATCTCGCTCAGCAGTTTCTCAACTGTAGCAATTTTTACACACAGTACAAATACTGCGGATGCCATCTCCATCTCCTCCGGACTTGGGAAGGATGGTGCGATACGGATGTTGGAATCCTCAGGATCTTTTCCGTATGGATAGGTTGCTCCTGCACCTGTCATAACAACTCCCAGTTCCTTGCAAAGAGCTACGATTCTCTTAGCACATCCAGGCATGGAGTTAAAGGAGATAAAGTATCCTCCCTTAGGAGCGATCCAGCTTCCGATCTCAAGACCGCCAAGCTCTGCCTCCAGAGTATTGACAACTGCCTCGAATTTTGGACGAAGGATATCGCCATGTTTTTTCATATGTGCAATCAGGCCATCTTTGTTCTTAAAGAAACGGCAGTGGCGCAGCTGATTGATCTTATCATGACCGATTGTCTGAACTGTCATCAGTTTCAGGATGTGATCGATATTATTAATGGAAGAAGCGATTGCTGCAACACCGGAACCCGGGAAGCTGATTTTGGATGTAGAGCAGAAAATATAAACCATATCAGGGTTTCCTGCTTTCTCACACTCCTCAAGGATGTTGAGGATCTGATCCTGATCATCATCATACAGATGGTGCATGCAATATGCGTTATCCCAGTAGATTCTGAAGTCTTCTGCTGCCGGTTTCAGAGCTGCGAAACGGCGAACAGTCTCATCTGAGTAAGAGATTCCTGTTGGGTTGGAGTATTTAGGTACACACCAGATACCTTTTACAGCAGGATCGTTGTTTACATACTGCTCAACCATGTCCATATCCGGTCCGTCCTCGCCGAGAGGAATATTGATCATCTCAATACCGAACTGCTCAGTGATCTTGAAGTGTCTGTCATATCCCGGTACAGGGCAAAGGAATTTTACTTTGTCCAGCTTGCACCATGGTGTTCCGCCATTTACACCGAAGCAGTAGGAACGTGCAACTGTGTCGTACATGATATTCAGACTGGAGTTACCGCATACAATTACATTGTCTTTGTGCACTTCCATCATATCAGCCATCAGATAACGGCACTCACCGATTCCGTCCAGATCACCGTAGTTTCTTGTATCATTTCCAAGAAGTGTGTTCATATCAGAATCGCTCTGCAGAACGTCCAGCATTGGCATAGCCAGCTCCAGCTGTGCTTTACCAGGTTTTCCACGAGCCATGTTCAGGGACAGGCCTTTTGCTTCTTCTACTTTAAACTGCTCATCCAGTGCTGCTTTCAGTGTCAGCAGCTCCTCTTTTGTCATCTCGCTATATTTTTTCATAGAGTTAATCCTCCTTGTTTTTCCACTTTTTGGAGCCTTATCCAGTTCTTATGAAGTCTCCGCATAATAAAATACCATCAAATTTCAGATT
>JAKSRN010000491.1 GCA_024403585.1 Lachnospiraceae bacterium
AACCATCGCACCAATGTGGATGTGCAGAACCGTTTCGTCTGCTATGACATTAAGGAGCTGGGCAAGCAGCTGAAGAAAATCGGCATGCTGGTGGTTCAGGATCAGGTCTGGGGCCGTGTTACTGCCAACCGTAACGCCGGTAAAGCAACCCGCTACTATATGGATGAGTTTCATCTGCTTCTGAAGGAGGAACAGACCGCAGCCTACAGTGTTGAGATCTGGAAGCGATTCCGTAAATGGGGCGGCATTCCGACCGGTATCACCCAGAACGTCAAGGACCTTCTGTCCTCCAGAGAGGTCGAAAACATCTTTGAGAACTCCGATTTTATTATCATGCTGAATCAGGCTGCCGGAGACAGGCAGATCCTGGCCAGTCAGCTTAATATCTCTCCGCATCAGCTCTCGTATGTCACCCAGTCCGGTGAAGGCGAGGGCCTTTTATTTTACGGAAATGTCATTCTGCCCTTCGTGGATCACTTCCCGACAGACCTTGAGCTGTACAGCATTATGACCACCAAGCTGGCTGAGGTTCAGGAGGCAAAGGAGGCCTAAATGGAAAAGAAGCAGGAAAAACAGCCTGTCGGTCAGAAGCTCCGCAGGGAGCGTGAAGGCGCAGACAATACCCTGCGTCAGAACCGGCAGAAGGCAGAAAAAAAGCCTGAGGGCGATGCCGGGAAAAAGAAGGCCCAGCGAAAGCTCATTCAGGCAGAAGCAAAGAAATCTAAGAAAAAGCTGCATTTTGTGGATCCGGAGGGCAAGAAAGCCCCCGGTTCTGCGAAGAATCCGGCAAGTGCAGCAAGAGCAATGACGCATACGCCTGCAGCTGCCGTCTCCGGCAAGCTCCATCAGGCGGTCAACAGCAATAATGAGGACCGAAATGTGGGCGTGGATGCTGCACATTTCACAGAAGGCACTGCCGAGGGTACGGTCCATGCTGCAGATCACATGGTCTACAGCCACAAGCTGAAGAAGTATTCCAAGGCACAAAAGCTGGAGGCCAAGACGGATAAAGCCAATATCGATGCCATGTTTCAGGAGGCAATGCAGGATAATCCCGGCGCAGCCTCCAATCCCTTTTCAAGATGGCGGCAGCGTCAGGAAATCAAAAAGCAGTACGCAGCTATGAAGGCCGGACAGGATGCAGCGCATACCGGTGCAGCTGCAAAGGGCTCCAAGAGGTTCACGGATACGCTGAAGGAAACCGGTGAACGGCTTTTGCAGTTCGTAAAGAACCATTCTCACATCATCATTCTGATGCTTTGTGCAGGCCTGATGGTTCTTGTTATCTCAGGAATGGTGTCCTCCTGTTCCATGATGATGAACAGCATGGGAAACACCATACTTGGCACTTCATTTACTGCGGAGGATGAAGATCTTCAGGGGGCAGATGCAGATTATGAGGCGCTGGAAACAGCCCTTCGAAACCGTATCAACAACATTGAATCCGAATATCCCGGCTACGATGAGTATCGCTATAACCTGGCAGAGATCGGCCATAACCCTTATGAGCTGGCAGCACTTCTGACCGTGGAATTTGAAAACTATACCCGTTCCCAGGTGCAGGCTGAGCTGCAGAGAATCTTCGGTGAACAGTATGAGCTGAC
>JAKSRN010000492.1 GCA_024403585.1 Lachnospiraceae bacterium
AACGGCTGGTTTAAGAACAAAGCCGGGATTGCCTGTAAAAGAAGGTATAAAAAAGAGTACTTAAGACACATCTTTAGCTTGATGCCTGTTCTGTTTGTAGTATAGTTGTAAAAGAGTCAAAAAATAAAACATGAACAAGGAGTTGCTTATGATAGAAATCGCAGCAAAAGCATTTAACGGGTTTATAGGATTGGGAGGAGCAGCAATGATGTTCTTTATTCTGACCATCCTGGCCCTGTTTTTTGGTGTAAGCTTAAGAAATGCCATCGAAGGCGGTCTTCGTATGGCCATTGCTCTTACAGGTATGAGTGCAGTTGTTTCTCTTTTGACCACATCATTCAGTCCGGCATTGACAAGCTTTGCCCAGGCAACCGGAACGGGTCTTGAGATTGTGGATCTGGGCTGGGCTCCACTGGCTGTTATTACCTGGGGATCCTTGTATACCCTGTATTTCGCCTGTATCTGCACGGTGCTGAATCTGGTCTTTCTGTTCCTGAATCTGACCAATACACTGATCGTGGATCTGTTCAATATCTGGAATATCTCCATTGCAGGACTGATCCTGCATTACTATTCCCATAACATCGTGATTACTTCGATCTTTGTTCTGGGCATCTATGCATTGATGCTACGAAATGCAGACCTCATCAAACCATCTGTGGATCGTATGCTGGGCTTTGACAAGGATAATGCTGTGATCACAGCCCATCCCTGTGTCCTGATCGCTCCTTTTGTGATGGTACTGAATCGTGTGATCGATGTATGCCTGCCATTTGTGGATAAATTTGATTTTGACGCAGAAACCCTGAATAAAAAGATCGGATTCTTTGGAAGCCGTATCGCCATCGGTGTGTATGTGGGTTTGTTTATCGGTACACTTGGCAGACTGCCCTTTGCAGATGTGATCAAGCTGGCATTCACAGGCGGTGCGGTGATGGAACTGTTTGCAATTGTCGGTGGCTGGTTCGGACCTGCTATCAAACCGATCGCAGACGGAATCCAGAATATCGCAGAAAAATATCTTCACGGCAGAAGACTCTATATTGCCATTGACTGGCCATTCCTGGGTGCCCGTGCCGAGCTGTGGACTACAGTAAACCTCCTGGCGCCGATCATCCTTCTGATCGCCCTGGTCCTGCCTGGAAACCGCGTTATGCCACTGGGAGGAATCCTTCTGACTGCGCTGATGCCGGCTGTTCTGCTCGTAGCTGACGGAAGAATTCTTCGAATGATGCTGCTCAGCATCTGTATGACACCGGTATACCTGCTTTCTGCAACCTATACAGCTGAGTGTTTCACCAATCTGTCCATCGCGATGAACAGTCTGCCGGACAATCTGGGGAACGGACAGATGTTTTCTTCACTGACCTCACTTCCGATCAGCCGTATGCTTGCCAGATTTTTGGGAGAGAGTGTTGCTGATGGCAATGTTGCGGGACTTTTAGGTTCAGTTGCTTTTGTTATCTTTTATTTGTTCTTATTCAGATGGTACGCCAAGAAGATGAGAAAGAGAGATGTTGCATGTTATAATAGGGGTGATTCCGTGTAGGAATCACCCCTATTACAAACTATAGACAGTAAATAACCCCCCCGGGGGCTTATT
>JAKSRN010000493.1 GCA_024403585.1 Lachnospiraceae bacterium
GTATAGAATAGTTGCTGTTTACTGAAACAGCATATGTGTATGGAGTATTGAACTATGACAAAAGAAGAATTCAAAGAACTCACCAGACAACCGGTCCTGCTGGATGGTGCTGTGGGTTCCAACATGCTGAAGGCAGGCATGCCCCGTGGCAGCTGCACAGAGAAATGGCTGTCCGAACATAAGGACCTCATTCTGGCCCTGCAGAAGGCCTATGTAGAGGCAGGAACGCAGATTCTCTATGCCCCTACCTTCGGTGCCAATCGGATCAGCCTGAAGGAACATGGTCTGGGTGAAGAGGTAACGGAAATCAACCGCCGGCTGGTGGAATATGCCAAAGAAGCAGCTGACGGCCGTGCTTATGTTGCCGGTGACATCACAACAACCGGAAAAATCCTGTATTTCGATGATGACTACGATGATTCCGATGCCTATGACAACTACAGTGAACAGATCCAGATTCTGGTGGATGCGGGTGTAGATCTGATTGTTGCAGAGACCATGATCTCTTTTGATGAAGCCACCATCGCCCTCGATGCCTGCTCAAATATCTGTGACCTCCCTCTGATCTGCACCATGTCGGTCAGTTCCGATGGCGGTATCTTCTACGGAGGCAATCTTGTTAACCTGGCCGCTGATCTGGAATCCCTGGGAATCGATGCTGTTGGCCTGAACTGTTCTGTGGCGCCTTCCCATCTGAACAGCATAGTAGAAAACATCGCTGCCAGAGTGTCTATCCCTGTGGTCGCCAAGCCCAATGCCGGCATTCCGGAGATCGGACCGGACGGCAATGCCTTATATAACCTGACGCCAGAAGAGTTTGCTCAGCAGATGATGGATCTCTATGATTGCGGGGCCAGAATTCTGGGCGGTTGCTGCGGAACCAATCCGGATTATATCCGGGCCCTTTCCACAGCTCTGGATAAACACATACATGGTATGCGGCCGATTTCCGAAATATCCTCTTCCATTCATTAGAAAGGCGCAAACACTATGATTACCATTGAAAATGTCGAAATCTATGGCTGGGAAGCCGCATTTCGCGGAATGCGAAACCCTAAGAATTCCTGGGACCAGACCGACTCTGATTTTTCGGTCAATCCTCCCCTTCTTGGTGAAAAAGACCTTCATCTGGCTCAGATCTTATCCGACGCCGGCTCCGATCACGGAAAATATCTCCGCATGATCTCAGTCAGCCTGGATCTGACCTGCAGCCTGTATTTCTACAAAGAATTCGATACCTATAAAGTAGGTACTGTATCTGATTCCTGTTCCACCATGCATAAGATCCAGGCAAAGGAGTTCACCCGGGCAGATTTCTCCTGCGAACACCTGAACGAATTCTCCCTGTCAGTGCTGGATCAGGTCATCCGCATGCTGAATTATTACAGAAACGCTTTTTTGAAAAGCGGAAGCAAAGAAGACTGGTGGCAGATGATCCAGCTTCTGCCCTCCTCTTACAACCAGCGGAGGACCATTCTGCTGAATTATCAGGTCCTGAAAAACATGTACCATTCCCGCAGAAACCACAAACTGGATGAGTGGCGTGACTATTGCAAGTGGATCGAGACCCTGCCTTACAGCCAGCTGATCACCGG
>JAKSRN010000494.1 GCA_024403585.1 Lachnospiraceae bacterium
ACTCCTATGCGACCTTTCTTTACGAGGATGGTGCTGATCTTATCCAGATCCAAAAGCTTTTACGCCATAAGTCTCTGAATTCAACCACGATCTATGTTCATCTTGCTGCATTAGATCCTTCTTCCATCCGTTCCCCATTTGATGAGATTGGGGGTGGTCTTTCATGACAGCATCCAAAATACAGGATATATGGAATTATTCTTATAAAGATTACTGTAAATCCGGCAGTTTTCAATCTGACATTCAGCTTAAAGCTTCTGATGCCATTCTCCGTTGTAAGACTGCGGATATGGGCTGTAACATCAGCAGATGTGATGACTGCGGGTACACGGATGTTCATTATAATTCCTGCAGGAACCGAAACTGTCCCAACTGTCAGGCTGTCAAAAAAGAAATCTGGGTAGATCAGAGACGCTCTGAGGTCATCGATTCTCCATACTTTCATGTGGTCTTCACTCTTCCACATGAACTGAACTCTTTGATCTATTGTAACCAGAAACTTCTTTATGGTTTGCTTCACAGATGCTGTGCCGAAACACTTCTTGAATTATCCAAAGACAAGAAGTATCTCGGAGCAACACCCGGGATCATCCAGGTACTCCATACCTGGTCTCAGGATCTGTCCTATCATGTCCATATGCACTGTATCATCTCCGGAGGCGGACTGACTTCCGATAATAAGATACGAAGATCCTCCGGTAAATTTTTTATACCTGTTTATGTACTGAGAGATAAGTTTAAAGGAAAATATCTCCATTTTTTGGATTCTTATTACCAGGCTGGTATGCTGGCCTTTTCAGATCACTGCAAAGAGCTTCGAAATTCCTATTCGTGGAAGGAATTCAAAGATTCTCTGTATCAGAAAGACTGGTGTCCTTTTATAAAAGAAACTTTTAAAGGTTTTGGAAATGCTATTGAGTATCTTGGAAGATATACTCATAAGATCGCGATCTCCAACAGCAGAATCGTAAAGGTTACAGAAAACAAAACTACTTTTTCTGCCAGAGCACTTCATCCCGGAGAACCCAGACGTATGATCACTCTGGATAACACAGAGTTCATAAGACGTTTCCTGATGCATGTCCTTCCTCACGGATTTCAAAAGATCCGCTATTACGGCATCCTGAATAACCGTTCAAAAAAGAAGAATCTGAAGATGATCTTTCGACTTCAGGGAAAACAGCGATTCAAAAGAAAACTGGAAAACAGATCTGTGGCAGAGATCCTTAAGATCGTATGGAATGTAGATATCCATCGATGTCCCTGCTGCAACAGCATAGCCATGCACTGTATAGGAAGAACTTATGCTGGATAATTTTCCCAAATCTAATATCGTCATTTCAAAATCCCCCTTCGGGAGGGTTTGTTTAAGTGCGCCCAAAAAACTGGAAAACACAGAAAAATCAATCTGTCTCACATAATATACAGGCGAATTGACGTTTTTAATACCGGGAGAAACTATACAATCCCCATAGTAACCGGCCACCCTTCCGCGACATTGGTACAATAGTAAAGAATCACATTTGAGCAACTGTAGACAGTAACAGTTGCTCATTTTTTGTTGCTCAAGAAGTGATACTTTACTTATAAATT
>JAKSRN010000495.1 GCA_024403585.1 Lachnospiraceae bacterium
CTCCTGGAAGCAGAGGACGCCAGTATCATTATGACCATGGATCAGATGCTGAAAGATGAGGAACTGATCCGGGAGAAGATTATGGTTCCGCAGTTTGCTCCGGATGAGGTTGTTCCGGAAGATGCGGCCAAAGAGATTGAAAAAGAATGTATCTATCTGCCACCGTTCTATTTCGCGGAGGTAGGTGTTGCAAATAAATTAAAAAAGCTGTCTGCAGAACCTGCAGCAGATAAACTCTGGGTTTCTCTTATGAAAGCCAGACAGGATACCGGTAATCCGGAGCTGTCGGTCGATGTGGAGAAAATACAGAAAACTGTAAATATGGAATATGATGAGGTGCAGGCGGAAGCAATCCGCCGGGCAGCGACGGCAAAGGTCCTGGTGCTTACCGGTGGTCCAGGTACAGGAAAAACCACCACAACCCAGGGTATTATTGCTGCCTACCGCACCTTTGGATTGAATATATTGCTGGCAGCCCCTACAGGACGAGCTGCCAAGCGAATGACAGAAGCCACCGGTCTGGAGGCAAAGACCATCCACCGACTTCTGGAATTCAAACCGCCGGAAGGCTATCAGAAAAATGAGGAAACTCCTCTTGAAGGTGACGTACTGATCGTGGACGAGTGTTCCATGATCGATATTGTCCTGATGAATGCACTGATGAAGGCGATTCCGCCTCATATGCGACTGATTCTTGTTGGAGATATTGATCAGCTCCCATCGGTTGGCGCAGGAAATGTATTGCGTGATGTGATTGACAGTGAAGTATTTCCGGTGGTTCGTCTGACCAGGATTTTCCGTCAGGCCCAGACCAGCCGCATTATTATGAATGCCCATAAAATCAATTCGGGTCAGATGCCGGATACATCCAATGGTAAGAATACCGATTTCTTCTTTATGACACAGGAGGATCCGGAGGAAGCGGCTAAGAAGATTGTGGAGCTGGTACATAAGAAGCTTCCGGGATATTATCGGACGCCAGCCAGTCAGATCCAGGTGCTGACACCGATGCAAAGAGGTGTGGTCGGTGCAACCAATCTGAATATGGCTCTGCAGGAAGCCTTAAATCCACAGGGAGAAGGCCTCAGGAGGAGTGGATTTGTTTATCGTCCAAACGATAAAATCATGCAGATCAAGAATAATTACGACAAGGAAGTCTTCAACGGAGATATTGGTATCATTGAGTCTGTTGATATGCAGGATCGTACTCTTTTGGTGAATTTTGATGGACGAAGCATTGAGTACGATGCTACTGAGCTGGATGAACTGGTGCATGCTTATGCCACAACGATTCATAAAGCTCAGGGATCGGAATATCCTATCGTAGTTATGCCGGTTTTGATGAACCATTATGTAATGCTGCAGAGAAATCTGATTTACACCGGTATCACCAGAGCCAAGAAGATTCTGGTAATGGTCGGCACAAAAAAGGCGCTTTCCTATGCAGTGCGAAATGTGACTGTTACAAAGAGAAATACTCTTCTGAAAGAGAGGCTGGCCGGTGAAATCCAGGTAAGAAAACCTGCTAAGGTTTATTATCCGGACTTTGGCAATCGTGCTGCTGATATGCAGATGGTAGCAGAGGAGAA
>JAKSRN010000496.1 GCA_024403585.1 Lachnospiraceae bacterium
CTGAAACGTGACATCAATGTCATTGACAGATGTTGTCAAGCTCACATATGCGTATACATAATCGGTATAATTATTCTATCAAATTTCGGGAGGATTCGATATGAAAAGAAAAACAGTTATGGTTTTAACTGCCGCTCTGGTACTGTCTTTAGGCGCAGCAGGTTGTGGCAGTGAGAAAGCAGCAGACACAGCAAAAGAAGAAGCCACTGTATCAGATACAACCGAAGAAGTGGCAGAAGCAGAGCCGGAAAAAGAGATCATCACAGATGCAGAAGAACTGTTAAAACGCTACGACGAGAATAACACCGGCAGCTACAAAATGGATTATGTATCCACAATGAAGCTGGAAGCTTCCGTAGAAGAGGAATCAATGGGTCTTTCTGTTAAAATAGCATTGAAAGCGGATTGCCTGGATGAGAATCTCCATGGAATCAGCTCTGTTGAGATGGCTTATAATGATGATGATGAGCCTGAGAAACAGGAAATCGACCTTTACCTGGAAAAAGACGGGGATTCCGTTCTTTCCTATCAGGCTGATGCGGGAGATGATTCCTGGATTGTAGTAAAGGATGACTCTTCTATGGCATTTCTTACTGCGACTCAGTCAAAGTTAGTTACAGAGGATCGTTTAGCCGGAGCAGAATTAAGCTACGATGATCAGGCAGACGAATATGAACTGATCGTTCCTGTTATGGACACGGGAGATTATGGAATGCTTGCAGGTTTCCTTTCAGAGGAGATGCTGTATTCCTTCTCAAACGGAGATGATACTGCCTATGAGAGTTTAATGGGAGAAATTGAAAAAGCAAAAACACATTACATCTTCGATAAAGATTACAATCTGGTATCTGTAAGCATTGATCCTGTTGATTTTGCAAAAAAAATCGGCGAAGGTGATTTGACAGGTGAAATTAAGATCCAATGCGGTATGAACTGCGAGTATTCAGGTTTTGGAACGGTGAAAGAAGAGGACGTCATTGCTTCTGCTGAGATTAAGGAAAATGCCGAGGATGTGTACGGAAATGCCGGAGAGACTGAAAAAGTCTCCTATGAAGGTGCAACTGAGAATGTGGATACCAGCCTGGCAGATTTCTATGGTTCCATCGGTGGTGTGAACCTGAAAGCGGGAGAGAAAAACGATTTTGCAAAAACATTTGGTGCAGCAGGCTTCCGTTTAAGCAAAGCAAACGACGGAGAGTATGGCTGGGCAGATCTGTTATTTGATGATTACGAAGATGTAAATGCAAAACTGTATGCAGAACATATTCTTCAGAGCTATGATGATGTGAATAAAGAGATCGAAGAGAATGGTTTCTATGGATATGAGATCAATGTCAGTGCAAGTGAGGTAAAACCGGAGATGACCTTTGGTGGACTTACCTGGGGCGCATCTCTGAAAGATGTTGTTGGTGTTTACGGTAATCCAAGTGATAGCACTGAAATGAGCTGGTTTACAATGCTGCACTATGATTTGGGTAACGTGTCAGTTGATATTACTGTATATAATGACGGCTGGTTGTTTGACTATCCGGGCGGACTGCAGGAATTTAAGGTCAGATACAGCCATTGACAT
>JAKSRN010000497.1 GCA_024403585.1 Lachnospiraceae bacterium
CTCTCTGCATGAAACGACAGAAAGAAGTCCTTCATACACTGGAGACCATGGAGAAAATCTGGGATGAGCACCAGGTTTATAACAGTGATGAGATGGAATATTCAGAAACCGGACGAAATAATAAGTAGGAGATAGAATGACAAAAGTTTTGATCATCGGCGGCGGTGCGGCAGGTATGGCCGCCGCTGTTTTTACGGCTGAGGCCGGATTAAAAGTACACCTGTACGAGCAGAATGAAAAACTGGGTAAAAAAATATTCATAACTGGAAAAGGCCGTTGTAATTTTACGAATGCATGTGAGATTGAGGGCCTCTTTTCATCTGTTGTGACCAATTCCAAATTTCTGTATTCCTCTTTCTATGGATTTACCAATCAGCAGACCATCGAACTGTTTGAGAAGCTGGGGGTAAAGACCAAGGTAGAGCGAGGTGACAGAGCATTTCCGGCATCGGATCATTCTTCGGACATCATTCGGGCACTGGAGCGCCGTCTGAAGGAGCTGGATGTGAAGGTGCATCTGAACAGTAAGGTTGAGAAAGTGCTGCTGGATGAAAGCGGAACAAGCGTAAAGGGAATCAGATTGGATAAGGGTGTGGTTCAGGAAGGTGACGCGGTTCTGATCGCAACAGGCGGCTTTTCTTATCAGACCACAGGCGCCACTGGCGACGGTTACCGTTTTGCCAGAGAGGCGGGTCATACGGTAACAGACATCCGTCCGGCACTGGTTCCGCTGGTAACCGGTGAGGACTACATTCCGAGAATGCAGGGATTAGCCCTGAAGAATGTCAACCTGATCATCCGCAATGGAAAGAAGAAACTCTTTGATGAGTTTGGAGAGATGCTCTTTACTCATTTTGGAATCAGCGGTCCACTTGCTCTGAAGGCAAGCTCCTATATAGCAAAGACTCTGGAGAAGACGGATCTTCAGGCAGTGCTGGATCTGAAGCCGGCACTTAGCAAAGAGCAGTTATCTGCCCGTCTGGTCCGCGAATTTGAGGATGCACCGAATAAACAGTTCCGCAATATCATGCCGAACCTGTTCCCGTCCAAGCTGATCCCGGTGATCCTGGAGCTGGGCGGTATCGATCCTTATCTTGTAAACAATGAGGTGACGAGAGAGCAGAGAGAGCATTTTGTGGAGGTGGTGAAGGCATTTCCGTTCAGTATTGTCGGAACCAGAGGTTACAATGAAGCAATCATCACGCAGGGTGGTGTGAAAGTAAAAGAAGTGAATCCGTCCACCATGGAATCCAGACTGGTCAGCGGTCTGTATTTTGCAGGTGAGGTGATGGATCTGGATGCTGTGACAGGCGGTTTCAATCTGCAGATCGCGTGGTCTACGGCACATACGGCAGCCATGGCAATGGCGGAGCAATGAGAAATCAAGGGTCATGGAGATGACGGAGCGATGCAGAATCAAGTGACCATGGTGATTGCAGAGCAATAAGAAATCAAGGGTCATGGAGATGACGAAGCGATGCGGAATCAAGTGGCCATGGTGATGGCCGACCAATGAATAATCAGGAGAGAAAGAATATGAGTTTTCAGATTGCATTAGATGGTCC
>JAKSRN010000498.1 GCA_024403585.1 Lachnospiraceae bacterium
AACTTGCTGCAGGGGAGGTGGTTCAGTGATGAAAAAGATCATTATGGACAAGAAATCCATTATGGACAAAAAGATCACTATAGACAAAAAGACCATTCTGGGAATTGTTTTGGATAAAAGAAAGCGGTTAATCGCCGGATTCTATATGATCCTTGGAATACTGCTTCTTGTATTTCTGATCTCCGGAATCCATAGAAAACACAACAGTAAAGCAGCAGCTGATGGAGAAGCGTATATTGCTGCTGAGGCAGCGAAAGATCCGGCAGCTGTGCAGGCTGCCATGCAGGGGAGAGGGGATGCAGGTTTTACCGACTCCTTACAGGATTCTGCTGCGTTACAGGATCCTGCTGCTGTACAAAATCCAGATACTGGTATAACATCTGATGCCGGAACTAATGCGAATGGAATACAGGATCCGGCAAACGGAATGACCGATCCCAATCAGGCAGCCTGGGAAGAGACAGAGAATACTGTAAGAGCAGAGGTGCAGGCCCAGATGGGTCCCCTGTATCAGCAGATCGAGTCTCTTGAGATTCCGCCTATGTCTACGGAACAGCTTGCCGCCTACCAGCAGATCTTTGCCAACACAGTAGTGGTAGGTGATTCCATGGCTCAGGCCGTATATGATTACGGTTTCCTGGATGGAAACCACGTGTATTTTATCAGGGGCGAAGCAATTGGAAATCTTGGCGGACAGGTCGATGAAGCCATGGCTATGCTTCCGTCTTCCGTGATCTTTTTCAGCGGTCTGAACGGAACTGACTATTATGAAACACCTGAGCTTTATGCCCAGGCTTATGCAGAAAGAATCAATCAGGTGCTGGCCATCAACCCAAATACAAGAGTATTTGTCTGTTCTATGACTCCGCCATCCAATGAACTGGCCGTTTACAGAGAGGATCTTGCCAGATCTCCGGAATACGATGCGGCTTTGCAGAACCTGTGTGCATCTTCAACAGCCATCTATATGGATCTCAACTGGATGGTAAGACAACAGCTGTATCTTCCGGATGGAATCCATTTTGGAGAAGAGTTTTATACAGTGTGGATGCAGTATGCTGCATTATTCATTAACAGATAGAGGAGCAGATATGCTGCAGATTATTGACGTTTCAAAACAATATGTAACCGGCAGTCTCACACAAAGAGCGCTGGATCATGTGTCCCTTACATTGAGGGATAATGAGTTTGTTGCAATCCTGGGTCCGTCCGGTTCCGGAAAGACTACACTTCTGAATGTGATCGGTGGTCTGGATCGGTATGATTCCGGAGACCTGATCATCAACGGGATCTCAACAAAAAAATATTCTCACCGGGACTGGGATTCCTACAGAAATCATACGATCGGATTTGTATTCCAGAGTTATAACCTGATCCCCCATCAGGATGTGATCTCCAACGTGGAGATGGCTCTGACGATTTCGGGTATTTCAGGAAAAGAAAAAAGAATACGGGCTAAGAAGGCCCTGGAACAGGTGGGTCTGGGAAACCAGCTCCACAAACGTCCTAATCAGATGTCCGGTGGACAGATGCAGCGAGTAGCCATTGCCCGTGCTCTTGTAA
>JAKSRN010000499.1 GCA_024403585.1 Lachnospiraceae bacterium
GGTTCAGATTTGCGGTTGACTTTCTGCGCATGCTCACTTCCTTTTCCCAGTACCAGCAGAACTGCTGCATCCAGCCCTTCTGCACGGATCTCGGCGATCGCCTTCTCAATCGCTTCTGCTCTGTCAGGAATACAGACATAGCTGCACTTCGCAGCATCTATATGCTCTGCGATCTGTGCACAGATGTCTTCTACCTTTTCGCAGCCAGGATCATCAGCGGTCAGATAGGCTTTCGCACAATGTCCGGATACTACCGTACCCATATCCGCCCTGCGGTTGATCGCCTTGTCGCCCGGACAACCGAATACAACCCTTCTCTGGGCACCCGGATACTCCTGTGCCGCTGATTCAAAGATCTTACGGAAGCTCAGTCCGTTGTGGGCATAGTCCACAATTACATGCAGCTTTCCGTCATTGCTTACATATTCTTCCATTCTGCCGCCTACCTGAACACGGGCAAGGGCCTGCTTCATATCTTCAGGCTCAAATCCCAGCACAGTACCCACGGCAATGGCAGCAAGAGCATTCTCTACGTTGAAGAGCCCATGCATAGCCAGGGTAAATTTCTCATCAAATCTCTCTGTACGGACTCTGAATGTGATCTTGCCATTCTCCGTACCGATCTCATAGCCAAAGATATCTGCATCACTTTCGGTTCCGAAAGTCACCACCTGCTCTGCAGCTTCAGCCGCCTGGCGAATTCTTTCATAATGATCCGCATTCCGGTTGATCACCGCAGTTTTCACCTTAGAAAACATAGACAGCTTGGCCTGGAAATAATCTTCAAAATCCGGATGTTCCACCGGACTGATGTGATCCTCGGAAATATTCAGAAATACACCGACCTCAAAGGGGATTCCCAGTACGCGATCATATTTTAAAGCCTGACTGGATACTTCCATGGTCAGAAGAGAGATGTCGGAATCGGCAGCATTTCTGAAATGGCGGTACAGTTCCATAGACTCTGGTGTGGTGATGCTGGAGCCCTCACGGACCACACCATCATAGACCTCTACAGTCGAAAGAAATGCACTCTCAGCCTTGCCCTGTCTCTCCAGGCTCTCATCCAGCAATGCCTTGATAAAGTATGCCGTTGTTGTTTTGCCCTTGGTTCCTGTAAGAGCTACGATCTTCAGCTCCTCATCCGGTGCACAGTAAAACTTTTTCGCCAGCACAGGCATGGTCTTACGGATATTCTTTATCTGCAGGAAAGGAACACCCGGAATCTCATAATCAGTTTCGCTCACATAGCCGATTGCTCCTCTGGAAAGGGCATCCTCCAGATAAGCCTTCTTAAAGGTAGCCCCCTTACATACAAACAGACAACCTGAGGTGGCTTTTTTAGATTCATAAGTCAGCTGCGTTACGGTACACTCTGTTTCAGGATCACAGGAAAATACAAGATCTCCTGTTTCTGCCAGCAGTGTTTTATATTCATTCCATGTATAATAATTCATAGTAATCTCCTGTTTTTAAACATAAGCTTCCTAGTTTATTTTAACGGATTGGGTACTTATTTGCAAGGAGACTCTGCCCCCTTGATCCTGCTCCTGATCCTGCGT
>JAKSRN010000005.1 GCA_024403585.1 Lachnospiraceae bacterium
ACGCTGAGTTTCTCAACATCATCAGCTGCTTCCATGATCATCTCACTTACTGTTGGATGCGCATGGATTGTATCTGCAATTTCCTCGATGGTTGCCTCTGCCTTCATTGCAACTGCAATCTCACCGATCATATCGGTAGCTCTTGGAGCAACAATTGTAGCACCAAGGATCTCACCTGTTTTCTCCTCTGTAATGATCTTAACAAATCCCTCTGTAGAACCTAAAATTACAGATCTTCCATTACCGGAAGCAGAGAACAGACCAACCTTAACAGCTTTTCCTTTTGCTTTTGCATCAGCCTCAGAAAGACCAACAGATGCAATCTCCGGACTGGAGTAGATGCAGGATGGAACGATGTCGTAGGCCATGGTTTTTGTTTTTCCAGCGCAGTTTGCTGCAGCAACAATACCCTGTGCACTTGCAACATGTGCAAGCTGGATTTTTCCTGTAATATCACCGATTGCATAGATGCCAGGAACATTTGTTTCCATCTTATCGTTGACCTCAACAAATCCTCTCTCTGTCATCTTGATACCTGCAGCTTCAAGACCCATCTCTTTTGTAACCGGTCTGCGGCCAATGGCTACAACAACGATCTCGCCCTCTGCCTCAGCTTTAGTTCCATTCTCCTCATAGACTACGGAGAGACCAGGTTTGATCTCAACCACTTTAGCACCTGTGTGGATCTCAACGCCTTTGCCTTCCAGAACAGCTTTCATGGTAGTTGCAGCATCCTCATCAACAGTATTCATGATTCTTGGAAGTGCCTCTACTACTGTAACTTTTTTGCCAAAGGAGCTGAACAGAGTTGCGAACTCAATTCCGATTACACCACCACCGATGATCACAACGGACTCCGGCAGTTTTGTAAGATCCAGTACACCATCTGAGTTCATAACACCCTCATTGTCAATTCCTGTGATCGGAATTCTTGCAGGCTCAGAACCCATGGCAAGGATCATCTTATCTGTTGTATACTCTTTATCCCCTGCTTTGAAGGAATTCTTTCCTGTCAGAACAGCAGCATCTTTGATCAGAGTGATCTTACGTTTTTTAACCAGAGCTGCAATACCGGAAGTCATGCGTTTTACAACAGCCTGTTTTCTCGCTGCAGTCTTCTCAAAGTCAACCTGGATCTGGTCGATGAAAAGTCCCAGTTCTTTTCCGTTTTTCACGATTTCCTCGTAGGTCTCTGCAGAGTGAAGGAGTGCTTTTGTTGGAATGCAGCCTCTGTTCAGACAGGTGCCACCAAGATCTCTTTTCTCTACCAGTGCTGTTTTCAGTCCAAGCTGTGCGCAGCGGATAGCTGCAACATATCCACCAGGACCACCGCCAATTACGGTTACCTGAAAATCATTGCTGCTGGAAGCAGCTGTTGCTGCAGGTGCTGCTGCCGGAGCTGGTGCTGCTGCTGGTGCTGCAGATGCTGCAGGTGCTGCCGCGACCGGTGCACCCTCTGCTGCTGCCTCTGAAAGCAGAGCAGAGATATCTTCACCCGGCTCACCGATGATTGCGATCATCTTTGTGATTGCTACCTCATCGCCTTCTCCGTGAATAATTTTTAACAGAGTACCTGTTGCAGGTGCATCCATTGTAATTGTCAGCTTATCTGTCTCCATCTCAAATAATGGAGTTCCCTCTGTACACTGACCACCTTCCTGAACGAGCCATTTCATAATGGTTCCTTCTGTCATCTGTAAGCCCTGTTTAGGCATGATTACTTTACTAGCCATGTTTATAATTCTCCATAATGATCCCCTGCCCCTTTTGCAGAGCAGGAGACCCGCTTATATTTGATTGATTGATAATTACAGCATCAGAGTCGGCTCTTCAATATACTCTTTGACTCTGCGCAGGAACTCAGCTGCCGGTGCACCATCCACAATTCTATGATCATAAGACAGTGTAACTGACATCATTGGTCGAATAACGATCTGGTCGTTTACAACTACAGGAGTCTTTGTGATGGCACCTACTGCAAGGATGCCGGACTCAGGTGGGTTAATAATTGCTGTAAACTGATCCAGACCGAACATTCCAAGATTGGATACTGTGAATGTGCCGCCACTCATCTCTGCAAGACCAAGTGTGTTGTTCTTTGCTTTATCAGCCAGTTCTTTTGCAACAACACCGATCTCATCGATGCGCATCATGTCAGCATCTTTGATATTCGGAACAACAAGTCCTGTATCGATTGCTACTGCCATTCCCAGATTTACATAATCATGCATCTCGATCCCTTCATCGGTAATGCTTGCGTTCATCATTGGGAAATCCATCAGAGCGCGGCTTGTAGCATACAGAACGATATCGTTGTAGGAAATCTTTTTATTTTTCTTCTTGTATACTTCACGAAGAGCAGCTGCATTGGTCATATCACAGCGAACAACATGCTGCAGCTGTGCCTCTGTCTGAAGGCTGGCAACCATACGCTCAGCGATGATCTTACGCATCTTGGTCATTGGAACAACTCTCTTGGTTCTTCCTGCAGGTGCGCCATCTTCTTTTGCTTTTACAGTCTGTGCTGCTGCGATTCTTGCAGCAACAGCAGACAGAATATCATTCTTTACGATCTTTCCGTGGGAACCTGTTCCTTTTACCTCGGAGAGATCTACATTCTCAATCTCTGCAATCTTCTTAGCCAGTGGTGTAGCTTTCACTGCAGGAGCCGGCTCATATGCCAGAACGTCTCTCTCAATAACAAGGTTGTCAGGACCGGATGCAGGTACATCCATAACATTTACGGATTTCTCCTCGGCACGCATCTTTGCTCTAGGTGTAGCAAACTTCTTTCCTTCCTGCTCTTTCGCTGGTGCTGCCTGTGCAGCAGGAGCTGCTGGTGCTGCTGCAGGAGCTGCCGGTGCTGCAGATGCGGTTGAAGCTGCTGCAGGATTCTGTGCCTCAGCCTCTGCAAGGAGTGCAGCGATATCTTCTCCCGGCTCACCGATAATAGCGATTGTATGTGTAATCGGAACCACTGCATCTACACCGTGGATGATCTTTAACAGTGTACCTGTTGCCGGTGCATCCATAGTGATTGTTAATTTGTCAGTCTCCATCTCAAATAATGGTGTGCCTTCTGTACAGGAACCGCCTTCCTCGACCAGCCATCCTGTGATGGTTCCCTCAGTCATCTGAAGACCCTGTTTCGGCATGATTACTTTTACTGCCATATGTAAGTCCCTCTCAATTATTTATATAAAGTAGCTTTTGCTGCTGCTACGATATCAGCTACAGATGGTACTGCTGCCTCTTCCAGGTTCAGAGCGAATGGAAGCGGACAAGCTTTTGTTCCCAGTGTGATCGGAGCTGCATCCAGATATCTGAAGCATCTCTCGGAGATCTCTGCTGCAACCTCACGGCCCCAGCCAGCTGTTTTATGTGCCTCATGAACAACTACAAGTCTTCCTGTTTTCTTTACGGACTCTTCAACAGCATCATAATCAAATGGTACAAGAGTTCTTGGATCGATCACCTCTGCAGAGATTCCCTCTTTCTCCAGGATTGCAGCTGCTTCCAGTGCTCTGTGAACATAAAGCAGGTTTGCAACGATTGTTACATCTGTTCCGGCTTTTGCAATTCTTGCTTTTCCGAAAGGAATGCAGAAATCAGGATCATCCGGAACCTCGAATTTTGTAGCATAGAGACCTTTGTGCTCGAAGAACATAACAGGGTTGTCATCACGGATTGCTGTTCTTAACAGACCGGCTGCATCTTCTCCTGTTGCAGGACAAGCTACTTTGATTCCCGGGAAATGCATAAAGATGGACTCTACAGACTGGCTGTGAGTAGCTGCATTACCACGTCCGATACCCTGCTGTCCACGGATTACAAGCGGGATTCTTGCTTTTCCACCGAATACATAGCGTGTTTTAGCAACCTGGTTCAGAATCTGATCCATTGCTACGAATGTAAAGTCCATGTACATCAGCTCTACTACAGGACGCATTCCGGAACAAGCAGATCCAAGACCTGCACCGATCATCAGCTGCTCGGAAATAGGGGTGTTGAAGCATCTGTCATCGCCAAACTCGTCTGCCAGACCTCTGGTACATCCGAAGATACCACCAAGTTTCTGAACATCCTCACCCATTACATATACTTTTTCATCTCTCTTCATCTCAGAAGCGAGTACGTCACGAATCGCCATTGCGTATGTTTTTCTGCTCATTGTAAAACCTCCAAATTAACCCTCAAAAAAGACATCATCCATCAGGTGCGCCGGATCTGGTAATGGACTGTTCAGAGCGAACTCTGCTGCTTTATCCATCTCTTCATTTACATCAGCCTGGATCTTATCGATCTCTTCCTGTGTAGCCAGACCATTTTCAACCATGTAGTTACCAAAACGAACGATCGCATCTTTTGCTTTCCACTCTTCTGTAACTGCACGATCACGATATGTCTCAGGGTCTCCTGTCCAGTGACCACGGTAACGATATGTCTTAACCTCAAGAAGTGTTGGTCCCTCACCTTTCAGTGCACGCTCTTTTGCTGCAAGGAATTTCTCATCCAGATCAAGAACGTCATATCCGTCAGCGATCACTCCAGGGATTCCGTATCCAACTGCACGATCTGCGATATCTTCTACTGCAGTAGACTGCTCCAGCGGAACAGAGATACCGAATCCGTTGTTCTCACAAACAAAGATTACAGGAAGTTTATGGATTGCTGCGAAGTTGATGGACTCATGGAAGGTTCCCTCATTGGAAGCTCCATCACCGAAGAAGCAAACACATACATTTGTTTTTTTCAGCATCTTAATAGAAAGGCCTGCACCTGTAGCGATCGGGATTCCTCCACCTACGATTGCATTAGCTCCAAGGTTTCCTTTGGAGAAATCTGCAATATGCATGGAACCGCTACGTCCTTTACAATAACCGGTAGCACGTCCCATCAGCTCTGCTAAAGCTTTATCCAGCTCAGCGCCTTTTGCGATACAATGACCATGTCCTCTGTGAGTACTGGTGATGTAATCATCGTCTGTTAATGTAGAGCAAACTGTTGCTGCACATGCCTCCTCACCTGTATACAGATGAACTGATCCTCTCAGTTTGTTCTCTTCGAAGAATTTGTAGGATTTCTCCTCAAATGCACGAATCTTGTTCATGGTTGTATAGATCCACAACGCACGCTCTCTATCCATTTTGTGACCTCCTTATTTTATATAGAATGTTTCGTGTTGGCTTTTTTGCCTTTGCTTTTTATATTCGCAATAACCGTGCCAATTATCGTGCCAAAGAAGAATATTTTTTAAATTTAATCGATTATCTTTTATTTTTAGCCACCTTTTGTCTTGGATCCAATGGAAAAATTCGATTTCAGGGCATTTCTAAGCATCATTTCCAATTTTGTATCCCTTTTTTCAATTCAAATAACCGGATTTTCACTGTGTCAGATACTGGCACACTGAATCATTGTGTGCCATTTTGTGTCATCATGTGCCACCATGTGCCTTTGTGTGCCATATCTGTTTCAATCATAATCGATAATATATATTTACAATCGATTATCTATTATATATAATAAACAACAGATACTTATTTTATAAAAAAAGCTACTGATTATATATAGGAGTATCCGGATGAGTACTGCTTTTGAACACGACTCCAACTACATAAGAAACTGCTGGGAGCATTTTATCCGAGGTGACTTCAGTGAGGATTATTCCAGGATCCGCCCTGAGATCCTGGAATCCTGGAAGAGATCCAGAGAACATGCTCTGAATCCCATGGAAATCTCACATGTACGACTTACAAGACCAGAGCTTGAAGAACGAATCCGGCTCTGCCTTCCTGTTCTGGAAGTGGTGCGTCCATACATGGAACAGCTCTACAGTATTGTAAAAGGAACTGATGTGTATATCTCCTTCAGTGATAAGGATGCCTATGTCCTGGAATTGTTAGGAGATCCGAGTATGTCTGAACAGTTGAAGCAAATTTCCAAGTTTTCTCTTGGTTCCAGCAGAAGTGAAGCGGTGGCAGGTACCAATGCAATTGGCACTGCTATTTACACAAAGAAACCGATCCAGATCTGGAGTGAGGAGCATTACCTGCTCTCCCACAAAAATTATGTATGCTCAGGAGCCCCTATCCTGGATGATGCAGGCAATGTGCTTGGCTGCATCAACATCACAGGCCGGGCATCCGATATACATGCCCACACACTTGGAATGGTTATGTGTGCCGCAAAAGGAATTGCCAATGAAGTCAAGCTCCACAAAGCCTATAAGGACATTGAGCTGATCAGTTCCCAGAGAAACCGAATTGTTCAGTCTATGGACGCCGGAGTGATCCTTCTGAATTCTGTGGGATATGTGATTGAAATCAACAAAGAAGCTCTGCGTATGCTGAAACTGGAGCATGCCAATATCATCGGCAAAGAGCTGTTTTCTTATATTTCCCTGGGAGCGAATGCATTTTCCCAAAAGCGATCTGAAGCTTCTGCTAAAGAAGACCTCGCCTTTGTGAAGCGAAAACAAACCCATGTGGAGATCAATATTTTTCGCAAAGGATCCAGTGACACACCGATAAAATACACCATTACAACAAACCCGATTGAAAGGAATGATGGCATCTCCGGGGGAACCATCATCACTCTGAATGAGCTGCAATCCATTCACAAACTGGTTGGTCAGGTCAGTGGCTTCCGTGCGAAATATACCTATGATTCCATCATCGGAAAATCTCAGGAGCTGCTCCAGATGCTGGATACCTGCAGACAGGCTTCCCAGACTGAATCGAATATTCTGATTTTGGGTGAAAGCGGAACCGGTAAAGAACTGATTGCCCAGGCCATCCACAATGGTAGTCCCCGGGCAAAAGGCCCTTTTGTAGCTGTAAACTGTGCTTCAATTCCTCATGATCTGGTTGAGAGTGAATTATTCGGCTATGAAAGAGGTGCTTTTACAGGTGCCTTAAAGGATGGCCGGCCCGGAAAATTTGAACTGGCAGATGGCGGAACCATCTTTCTGGATGAGATTGGAGACATGCCTATTGAAGCACAGTCCTCTCTCCTTCGTGTTCTGCAGATGAGAGAGGTAACCCGAATCGGCGGTAAATACCCAAAGCAGATTGATGTGCACATCATCGCTGCTACCAATCAGGATCTTGCCATCAACGTGGAAAACCGCACCTTCCGTCAGGATCTTTACTACCGACTGAATGTCATGACGATTCATGTTCCGGCACTTCGTGAGCGGAAAGGGGATTCTCTTCTTCTTGCAGAATACTTTTTGAACAGATACAGTCGTGGCCGCAGTCTTACTCTCAGTCCCGAAGTGGCAGACTTTATCCAACAGTACAACTGGCCCGGAAATATCCGTCAGCTCGAGAATGCAATGGAAAGGGCTTCCAATCTTGCTCCGGATCAGATCATTGAATTCTCTCATCTTTCCAAAGATCTGCTGGATGCAAGAGATCAGCTTCTGACTGCCCGTAAATCTTCTGTGAAGGTTTCTTCCGATATGATCATTCAGGAAGAACAGAAGAATCTGCCTGGTGACAGCCAGACAGATCCGTTATTGAATTATTCTGCTGATGAGAAAAACGCAATCATAAAGGCACTGATCCAGTGCAGAGGCAATGTATCCAAAGCCGGTCTTCTTCTGAATTACAGCAGGAGAACCATGTACAGAAGACTGGAGGAATATGGAATTAATCCAATTGCCTTCAGAAGAAATCATCAATCATGATCAGAAAGGAGATGACCATCGATGCTTGATCTTGGTCAGGTACAGAAACAGACGCAAACGATCCACGCTGATCAGGTACTTGCGCTTTCTATTCTTTCTTTTTCTAATCAGGAGCTGGAATCCTTTCTTCAGGAAGAATACTATGACAATCCATTATTGGATCAGCCTCTGGAAAAATCCGGATCAGACAACTTAATTGACTCCATGTTCCGGGAATTCAGTCAGGTTTTTGAACCTCCTGCACCAAAGGAACGCACTTATGGAGATGATTATTATGACCGCGAGCAGTATACCCGGGAATTGTCAATCGAAGATCCTTACACACTGGAGCGCCTGGTAACTGAACAATTGGATCCTGCCGCTTTTTCTGAGACCGAATGGAGTTTTATCCTTTCCTGTATCGAACATACGGATGAGAAAGGCTTTCTTTCCTGTTCTCCGGCATGTCTCTTTAACGAGAATCAAATTGCTCCCAGTCTCGGGGCTCAGATTCTGAATACCCTCCAGCATCTGGAACCTGCAGGACTTTTCTCTGAGAATCTTGAAGAGTATCTGATCTTTCAGTTGAAAGAACGTAATTACAATAACGAAAAACTGTTCCAGATGATTCGGTTCTATCTTCCCGAGGTAATCACAGGAAAGCTCAGCACCGCCACCAGAGAACTGTCTGTCAGTTCTGCGCAGGTAAAATCCTGGCTGCAGCTGATCAGTTCTCTTAACCCCAAGCCTATGATGAACATAGATGCGCCTGAGACCAGCTATCTGATTCCGGATCTGGTTGTCAACTATGTAAATCACACCTGGGAGATCAAAATCAATGACGGCGGCTCCAGCCGTTATGCAACAAACAGCTATTACGCAGAGATGCTTCCCAGGATTCAGGATCCGAAATTAAAGCAGTATTTTCTTGAAAAGCATCGACGTGCTAATTTCATCCTGGAATGTGTAGAAAAAAGAAGAAGCACTCTTGAAAAAACCGTCCGTTGTATTATGGAGTATCAGGAAAGCTATTTTCTATCCTCAGGCGATCTGCGTCCAATGACACTTGGAACCATTGCCTCTTTACTGGAGATGAATGAGTCTACGGTCAGCAGAGCGATCAAGGATAAAACCATTCAATATAAATCTGTTTTTCCCATAAAGGACCTCTTTTCTGTTTCTTCCGGAGCAGACGAAGATCTCTCTCAGAAAACCATACTGAAGGCTCTGGAAACTCTCATCCGAGAGGAAAACAAAAAGAAGCCATTAAGTGACAGCAAGCTCTCTCTTCTTTTATCAGAGCAGGGAATCGAGGTATCCCGACGAGCAGTAACAAAATATCGTGAAAAGCTTGGAATCCCGGATTCCAGACATCGCTTCTAATTCCTTTTTTCCTTTGAGGTGAAATTCTTTTTCAGGATTTCACCTCTTTTTTTATTGAAAATGTAAGCGGGAATTATTCTTGTTCAAAGTTTCCGGCATGCTCCAACAGAAGAACACACTAGAGCAAGTTTTGATACCATAGTGAAAAAAATGGACCGGGAAATATTCCCGGCCCATGATAGATCAGTATCTTTTAGATTCTATGCTTCTGGCAGTTTCCAGTTAAAGAACTGCAGATACGGAGCAGTTGTTTTTTTACGAAAAGCATCCATATCATATTTTGTCCAGTCATAAACGCCATGACCGGTCTTGTATCCGAGATTTCCCTCCTCCAGGCGTAACTTGATAGAAGGATGAACCTCTTTTGTGTCACACAGATCCGGATACAGATAAGTCTCGATATTGGCGATGAGATCCAGTCCTGCGTAATCAAAATGCTCAAACAAACCAATGGATGTATAGCGAGGGCCCCAGCTGGAGCGGATGCATTTATCAATATCCTCCGGTCCACAGATTCCCTGCTCAACCATGTACATTGCTTCTCTGTACAGAGCATGCTGCAGACGGTTTGCGATAAAGCCAGGTGCCGGTCTGTTCATTGTACAAACCTCACGACCGCAGTACTCCAGCAGTCCGTAAACAGCTTTCAGAGATTCTGCGTCTGTGAAATCATTCTTAACCAGCTCAACACAAGGTACCAGATGAGGTGGGTTGTACGGATGACCAACCATGATCTTCTCAGGACACTCAGTGCCGTTAGCCAGATCAGCAGGAGAAATAGCTGAGCTTGAAGATACAATTGCTTTCAGATTTTTACAGGTTTTTGCAAGTGCTGCATAGATTGTCTGCTTAATATCAAGTTTTTCAACGACACACTCAAATACAACCTCTGCATCAGCGATATCCTCATACTCTGTAGTATAAGTAATCAGCTTTGTACATGCAGCTACCTGTGCCTCTGTCATCAGTTTCTCTGCTACAAGATCTGCATAATAAGTAGCAACCTTCTCTGCTACTGCTTCTCTTCTGCTGGTCTTAACTGTAACAGGAATTCCGTTTCCTGCAAAAAGGCAAGCCATACTGGAACCGATCATACCTGCACCGACAATGGCAGTTTTAAAACTCTGGTTCATATGTTTCATCTCACTTTCTGTACTTGCTGATTATTTGCGCTGTTTACCCATCAGGTAATCATAAGCAACACGAACATTGTTTGTCTGGATGTAATCCATGCACTCAGGCTGTCCGATATCTACCGGGCATCTGTCAGCAAAATTGATGCGCTCTACGCACTCCTCTTTCTCCCAGCCTTTAGCGATTCCATCGGATACAGCTGACAGCCAGTCGTACAGGAACTGTTTGTTTTTGTAAACAGCCTCTTTGCCCTGAACAGGACCATGACCAGGTACGAGATAATCAACATCCAGAGATGCGATGTAATCCAGGCTCTCGAATAACTGATCGATGTTAGCAGAATGCAGCCAGATCTGGCACTCATTGAAGAGGTTATCACCTGTGAATGCTACTCTCTCTTCCGGTACATATACAGTCAGCTGCTCTGGAGCATGTCCAGGATTATGTGTCAGACAGAATGTGTGATCTCCAACTTTCAGAGTCATCTTCTCTGCGAATGTGATATCAGGTTTTGCAATAATATACTCTTCCTTGGATGGCATGCGATCCAGTGCCTGTGGATCCTGACGTGCAATAACGTCTACATTGTAATCATGTGTCTCCATGTTGAATGCAGGTGGAATCAGGAAGAAATCATCCATGATCTTCTCCTGTGCGATGATGGTAGCACCTGCTTTTTTCAGCCAGTGGTTTCCAAAGATATGATCGATATGTCCCTCTGTATTGATCAGATATTTGATGGATCCACACTCTTTGACAGCAAAATCAATCATCTGCTCCAGGTTTGTGATCCACTGAGCAGTGTCAATAAATACTGCACCTTCTGAAGTGAAAACCATACT
The DNA here is from genome assembly GCA_024403585.1 of Lachnospiraceae bacterium. Lineage (GTDB taxonomy): Bacteria > Bacillota > Clostridia > Lachnospirales > Lachnospiraceae > JAKSRN01. The sequence continues at coordinate 11,032 of JAKSRN010000005.1, forward strand.
TGGATCACATCCTCTGATCTCTGTTTCAGTCCATACATTTTTTGTAAGCTGCTGCATAATAATAATCCTCCTTTATTTATAAGTATTATTTATTCTCTTGTTCTCGCAGATATACTTCTGCGTTATGCATAACCTGATTTGCCCAGTTTCCAATGGCATACATATCTTTTCCGCCTCCGAAGCAGGTATGTCCATAAGGAATCAGGATCTTGTTTAGTTCCTTTGCCTTCTCATAAAAGCTTACTGTCTCTTCGGAAGTATCCTGCGAGTTATTTCCCCAGAAGATAACATCCGCCGCCAGTGCATCCGGGTTAGGTCTTCCCAGATACATACAGCTTCCTGGTCTTACTGCCTGAGACATTACTTCTGCCAGTCGTCTGGTATTATTGTTTGTTGCAGTGTATATAATGGCACATCTGATCATCCTTCTTCATCCTCCAATCTGATTCATGGTCCTGCTGGTATGAAATGCTTCTTCAAATGTATGACATTCAGGCTTGTTAAACATAGCTGCCTGCATTACCTGAAGCAATTCTTCTCCACTTTGCAGATGCGGCATCAGATCCGTCTCATAGTTGTTAGCCAAACACATGCGGAGTTTTCCATCACTGGTCAGTCTTACCCGATTGCAAACATTACAGAACTTATGAGAAACAGGACTGATAAATCCTACTTTTCCTTTAAATCCATCAGCTGTATAGTCCATAGAGGGCTGGGAAGGATAAGCTGGAGGAAGCGGCCGTAATTCAGGATGTCTTCTCAGAATCTCTTCATTACGAACTCTTGCATTCTTATCCTCTCCCAATACTCCCATGGGCATTAGTTCTATAAATCGAATATCGATCGCTGATTCTTTCGCCAGCGAGATCAGACGTTCTGCTTCCTGATCATTCTTCCCCCGAACAACCACGGCATTGATCTTCACCGGCATCTCCAGACTCTGAGCCATCTCGATTCCCTTCAGGACGGCAGCAAGGTCTCCACCTCTGGTCATCTTCCGATACAGATCAGGGTCCAACGTATCCATACTGATATTCAGCCTCTGTAAGCCTGCCTGCTTCAGTTCCGGCAGTCTCTCCGAAAGACCAATTCCATTAGTGGTCATACAGATTTCTCTGATTTCTTCATGGGATGCAATATCAGATATGATCCTCTCCAGATCTTTTCGCACCAGTGGCTCGCCACCGGTCACTCTTACCTTTCTTATTCCCAGAGAAACCAATCCGTTCAGAATAGTACTGTACTGATCTGCTGTCAGTTCTGTCTTAGCTTTGCAATACTCACTCTCTGATCTGCAGTAGATGCACTTCAGATTGCATCTCTCTGTCAAAGACATGCGGAGATAATATATATCTCTGCCATATCGATCAATCAATTTCTCTATTCCTTTCTTAACAGCTGCTAAAGCGGACATATCTCTTCGCTCTGCTTAATGCTTATGCGAGATCTATTATCGCTCGATTACTTTCTCAAACATTTTTTCGCCGAGAATCTGCACACAGTTGGATGCAACGATTCTTGACAACAGGCTTGCATCTCCCTGGGTAGGTGCAGATGTAACAATATAGATCATGGTCTTACCGTCTGTATTATCAACAGTAATAACCGGATTCTCGATCTTCAGAAGATCTCCCAGCTTTGCCTTCACCTCATCCACTGTTCCGGCTTCCGGTTTCAAAAACATCTCCATAGTAACCTTTTCTAAATATGCCAGATTGTGGAGATATCTGTTTACACACTGTTCAAACAGATTCTGCATCTCTGTAAACTGATTCGGAAGGACCACACAGACATGCTCATCCTTCACCATTACAACTCCCGGAGTAACACCATCCTCATTCACAAGGATCATGGAATCGGCAGGTAATACGGCAAGCTCTCTGTAATTATCAGGAATCTCTTTGATTCCAAGTTTTTCACAGGATTTGACAATCTGGTCATAGCTGGCCTGATCAAATAAGAGAGATTTTCCGAAATACTGTGCCAGCATGTTTTTAAGATCTGCTGTCTTATCCGGACCAAAGGCTCCGGTCATGATCACAACCCCGGCACCATTACGGTATGCATCGTCCAGCTTCGTACGCACTCTGTCCACGTCATCCCCCACAACAGTAAGACACTGAAGATTGAAATCCAACTCTGCCATACGTCCTGCAAGATACTCAGCTCCCTTATTTGCTACCGTTCCGAGCAAAAGCTCCGTTCCCACATTGATAATTTCTGTAATCATAAGTCCACCTCATTATCACTAAATTACATATAATCGATTATCTATAATCTATTATATGGCGAGGCAACATTTTACGCAATGCACAGTTTTTACAACAATACTAAATGGAATTTATTACTTTAGCACAAAGAATATTTCTTGTTTTTTCAAAAGCCTGATGATATGATTACGTATAATCGATAATAGATAATGTCAAAAGGAGGACTTCTATATGGCATCTTATTGTGTTCTGATCAGTGCAGCCGGTCGCTGCAGAAGAATGGGCGCATTCAAACCGCTTCTTCCTATCGGTGACACCCCGGCAATCATCCATATGCTGAACAACTTCTTTTCCTGTGGAATTACTCATGCAGTAGTAGTAACCGGATATCAGGAAGAGGCTTTAAAAGAAGCCTGCTCCATCTACTCTTCTATCACCTTTGTCCATAACCCCGGATATCTCACTAATGAAATGTATGATTCCATTCAGCTGGGTCTTGCAGCTGTTCCGGAAGAATGCAGTCATATTCTCTTTACTCCGGTAGACATACCTTTTGTATCGCCGGAAAGCATCCAGACCGTCATGAATACAGACGGGAAACTGGTTTTCCCCAGTTATCACTATAAGAAAGGTCATCCTTTAAAAATCAGCAAAGAGTTTTTCTCTGCACTTCTTTCTTATAACGGAGAAGACGGATTACGTGGTGCTCTGCGTTCTCTCCCTGTATCTCCTGTATATGCAGAAGTGGAGGATCCCTTTATCCTTACAGATATGGATACTCCTGAAGCTTATCAGATGCTTCTGAAACAATATCAGGAGGTGCGTTAATGTCAATCAGATTCAATATGTGGAATATCCATGACTGGTGCCTTTCCCAGGGAATCTCACACAGTTATGCAATCCAGAATACAACACCGAAAATTACAGGAATCAACCTTCTCTCTCCGGAAGATACCGAAGAAGGTTCTGCAGTTTTAAGTTACGGGACAGACGATTCCGTATATTCCTGCATTTTGACTTATAAACAAGATCAGCTCTGCTTCTATACACATTCTGCTATGGTTGTAATGGATCAGATCAATCGATTGTTCAGTAAATTTTCAGATTGGGAGCAGAAGATGAATCGAATCATCCTCTCCCATGGATCTGTATCCTCACTGCTGGAAACCTTTAATGAGTATTTTCCTTTTCCGGTCACCATTCACCATGGGGATACTCTGTTGGCCTGTTCCGAAGGCTTTGAAGATACTGCAATGAATTGCTGGAATACATTTGGAAGATACACCCTCAGAGAATTGCACTGGATGCTTCCTCCTGATTCCAGAGAATATCAGTACTACACCTCTGTTCAGCCGGTATTTTTTCACTCACCGCTATATGGTGGGAGGCAGGTCCTGTTTTCCAACCTTACTCCACCACAGCACCATACCGTTCGTGTTACTGCCTATGCTTACAGGCAGGACTTCACGCCCGGTTATACTGCTCTAATGGAGTTTTTTCTGACGATCCTTTCCAGAAGTCTGACAATCCAGTCTTCTTCCTCCACCAGAAAAATTCTTCAGCCGGAGCCTTTCTTTCATCAGTATCTGGCTTCAAAGGACTGGCAAAAATCTCAGGAAGCGGCCGTGATCAGGCAGCTTCACTGGAATGCCGATTCTCTGTATACAGTATTTCGCATTGAACTGAAAACGGAAAACGATTCCATTCTCATGGATACCCTGTATCGTACTCTTCGGGATTCTTTTCCGGACTGTGTCTGTATTCTTCATCACAAGGCAGTTCACCTGTTCTGCAATGCGAGTATTACTCCGGATGAAACTATCATGAATAAACTGACGGAAGTAATTCCTGAAGAGATATGTGTCATTGGACAGAGCAACTTAAGTGCAGGCTTTTCTTATATCCCCGAACTGTGCAAGCAGGCAAAACATGCACTTGATCAGGCCAGAATCCAGGGTGTATTCTTTCTCTCCTCTGCCAATATCGTCTCCAGATATATGAAACAGCGCTTCTATGAGGATGAACAGCTGCAGAGTCTGATCCACCCTGCTGTTTTCCAGCTCCAAACAACTGATCTTGAGCAGAATTCTTCGCTATTGAAAACTCTGACTGTCTATATTCAGTCTGGTCAGAATATTACAGCCTCATCCCAAAAGCTTGGTATCCACAGAAATACCCTGCAGTCACGGCTGGACAAGATCCGGGAAATCACAGGATTAAATCTCTCTGACTCTAAGATCCAGGAAGCACTCTATCTTTCTATTCTTCTGGTCAAACCATTCAAAAGAGATTAGAAACATCTGACAGTCGCGATCAGTTCCTTCTGACTGCTCCCGCGAAACAGACGAAGCTTCTTTGTGTTTTTCATAACTGCGGCAGCACTGTCGTACAGTTTTTCGCTGGTGGCAACGATCACTCTTGTTGTTTCTTCATAGTATCCAAGCGTTCTCTCATCGATGGGATCCAGACAGGTTGCCTCAAGAACTGCGGTACTGATGCCACAAACAACGAGGCTCCTTGTTGCAGCAAGTGCCGTATCAACAAAATCCGAGTCGGTCAGAATTGCAATGTCAACACCTTTATTTCTTACTTTAATGGTTCCCTCAAAAGGAAGATCATGTAACATATCCTAGTTCCTCTCTTATTCCATAAATTCATTCCTTTATTTAAAATCAGGGCTGTGTCATCAGACACAGCCCTGACCTTATCTAAGAAGGATAAGCCTCCTTAACGTAAACCCATATTCAGAATTCGCGTATCCCCGGATCAGCCGATTTTAGCTACAGCCTCGCGAATCATATGTTTTACATATACATATACCATCTCTTTACGATACTCTGCAGATGCACGCTGATCAGAGATAGGTTTGATGCTGTCTCTTGCAATAGTAGCTGCCTCTTCAATTACATCCTCTGTAATTGTTTTGCCAACCAGATACTCTTCTACTGCTACAGCTCTCATAGAAGTTGGAGCTACACCACCAAGAGCAACACGTGCTTTCTTAACAGTACCATCCTCGTTCAGTCCCAGACGAACACCTACGTTTACGATTGCGATATCTGTATCACCACGGATAGAGAATTTCTTGTAAGCAGCCTCGCAACGGTCATCCTGTGCAGGAAGTGTGAAGCTTACAACGATCTCACCCTGTTTCAGAACTGTTTTTCCAGGTCCTGTAAAGAACTCGTTGATGGCAATATCTCTTGCACCGTCAGGTCCGATCACATTAACTACTGCATCGGAGATCAGAAGACCAGGTGTTGTATCTGCAGAAGGAGAAGCATTGACATTGTTTCCACCCATTGTTGCACGGTTACGAACCTGAGTAGAGGAAACGTGGCCTGCACACTCAGCAATGATTGCCCACTGGCTGTTTTTCAGTTCAGGCAGTTTGGACAGTGTCATAAGATCCAGAGCTGCACCGATCACTGCTTTGTCTTCTGTTACTTTTACTTCTTTCAGCTCAGGAATTGCAGAAATATCAACAATTGTCTGAACCTTCAGCATCTGGGAACGGAGTCTGATAACTACATCTGTACCACCTGCAACGATCTTGCAGTCTGCGCCGTACTCCTGAACAAGCTTCAGAGCCTCATCAAGGGTAGCCGGACGGAAATACTTTTCAAATTTCATCTTCATAACTTAACCCTCCTTAAGCCTGTGCATTGATCTCATCGCGAGCTGCCTCAATAGCCTCTACGATTTTCTTATATCCTGTACAACGGCAGATGTTGCCATGTAATGCCTCACGGATGTCCTCTTCTGTTGCGTTTGGATTCTCATCGAGAAGTGCTTTTGCAGAAAGGATCATACCTGGTGTACAATATCCACACTGGATTGCGAAATGATCGATGAATGCCTGCTGGATTGGATGAAGACCATTCTCTCCCTCAAGACCCTCGATTGTAGTAATCTTTGTTCCCTCTGCCTGACCAATCAGTACGCAGCAGGATTTAACAGCCTTGCCATCCATAATAACTGTACAAACACCACAGTTAGAATCATCACAGCCCTGTTTTACACCTGTAAGTCCAAGATCCTCACGAAGAACCTCTACAAGTGTACGGTTTGGTGCAGTAATCAGCTCAACAGGTTTTCCGTTTACTTCGAAAGAAACAACTATAGATCTATCTAAAATACTCATTTCTGCGCCTCCTTTGCTTTTTTCTCTTTAATCAGACCCAGAATATACTCTGCAGTCATTGGGAATTTTGTTGGACGAACACCAACAGCTTTATAAACACCCTCAGCGATAGCCGGTCCGATACCAATAGTGATGGACTCAGCCATACCTTTTGCACCGTAAGGTCCGTCTGGAAGCGGATCCGGATTGATCAGAGAATGGAAGTTCTCCTGAAGTGGTGCAAATGTCATATCAGCTACACGATAATCTACAAGACCTGCATTCTTAACTGCACCGGTCTTCTCATCGTATGTACAACCCTCCTGGATATCGTATCCGGCAGCAAGGATAACACCACCCTCGATCTGTCCTTCAACCATCTTAGGGTTGATTGGGTTACCTGTATCAGCAGAACAAGCAACCTGAACAAGTTTGATCTGTCCTGTTTCCTCGTTAACTGCAACCTCAAGAGCACATGCAGCATACTGGAACCAGTTCCACATACGGGATGTCAGACCATCACTTCCCCAGGAACGAATTGGTGCCGGACAGAAGAGTCCATGACCCTCAACAGGAGAGAATCTCATAAGACCCCAGTTACCCTGATCGTATGGAGAAGTATTTTTGAACAGTGTTGAAAGCTCAATATACTCGATATCAGATCCAAGAATTCTTGCTTTTGTACCCTCGATTACAACTTTAGATTTATGTACACCAACCTCGCGAGCTGCTGCCTCCTGAAGTTTATCCATAACCTCAGCACAAGCAATCTTAACAGCATTACCGGTTGTATAAGTTGTACGGGAAGATGCAGAATAGTTATCGAATGGAGTAAGAACTGTATCACCTTTGATAACTTTAACTTTCTCGATCGGAACCTGAAGCTCAGATGCAGCGATCTGTGCCATAACAGTCATAGCACCCATTCCGTTCTCATCGCAGGAGATCAGAACCTCTACGCTGCTGTCAGAGTAGTAACGTACGATGGACTCAGCACGTCCCAGAGGAGTATTCTGTTTTCCACCACAGCCACAACCTTTACCTTTCTTCCATACAGAACCATCCTGTACAGAAGGAGTATCAAGATCGATCTTCTTAGCGCACTCTTCCAGACATTTCTCAACACCGATGGAAGTAACCTTCTCACCATATCCGTTGTATCCGCCATTTTTGATGAAGTTTTTCTTACGAACATCTACAGCGCTCATTCCGAGCTCATCTGCCAGAACGTTCATCATACACTCCATACCAAACTCAGACTCAGGACATCCCAGTCCACGATAAGGACCTACAGGCATCAGGTTTGTTACAACAGCGGCTGTATCCATGTAGATATTGTCGATATCATATACACAAACAGCACCGGAAGAAGAAAGACGACCTGTATAGGAGATGTTATTCTGGATTGCTCCAACTTCCTCTACACAATCATAATCCTGTGCAATTACACGTCCGTCTTTAGTAGCACCGAATTTAACACGTGTCAGACATGGCCATGCATGAGGTCCGCCTGTAAACTGCTCCTCACGAGTGTACTCGTACATACAGCTCTTTTTCAGGAACAGGGAGATCATAGCTACAAGAACCTCAACGTATGGATTCAGACGGTTTCCGAAGGAACCACCGATATATGGCTGAATAGAACGAACTTTAGTCTCCGGCAGATCAAAGATATTAACCATAGCGGATTTAATTACACCGTGAACACCACATCCACTTCCGTACAATGTAATGCTGTCATCTGAGTTATAAGTACAGATGGAAACAGCTCTCTCAAGCTGGCAATGAACTCGACGATCATTGTAGAAGCTGTCCTCTACGACGATATCAGCTTTAGCCATAGCCTCTTCAACATTACCTTTATTCAGGATATAGTTACCTACAATGTTAGGTCCAGAGAATTTAGAATCCAGAGTAGCACCTTTACCGATCTTTGCCCATGGGTTGGTCTCGTCGATTACGCCGTCGCCCTTACCGGAAGCAGGATCAATAATAGATACAGGATTTTTTCCCATAGCAGAGAATCCATCGATTACGTGTGGAAGCTGTGTATACTCAAGCTCGATTGCATTCATAGCATCCTCAGCATGCTCCATTGTATCAGCTGCGATGATCGCGATTGGCTGACCTGCCCAGATACACTCTCCATTGATTGGGAAACGATCCTGCTCAGGAAGTCTCTCCATATGGAATGGGCTGCGCTCTACTGTAAAGATTCTCTCTACACCTGGAATAGCCTCTGCTTTTGTAACATCCAGTTTTGTGATCTGACAATGGGCCACCGGGCTTCTCAGAACCCTAACATGAAGAAGTCCTGGAATGAATTTTGTATAATCTGCAGCATACAAACCTTTACCAGTTGCTTTGTCATAAGCGTCTACTCGGATCGGAGTCTTTCCGATATAGCTGGTGTTTTTTTCTGACGTATTGCTCACAATACACCCTCCTTTTCCTATATTATTTTTGAAGATAAAACAACTGTCTGCATAACAGTACCAGTAAAAGGACCGTTCTCTGACAAACGTCTGCTCTTATCTTCGGTGCTTTCATTATAGGAAATGTGAATCCCCTCACTCATCGTGCAAAAATGTGCTTTATTCATTTTCTTCAGTGCATTTTTTTTGCCTTATCGCTATATACGCTTGAATCATAATCGATTATATATTATAGTTTATATATAATTATCATTTATTATACATTTACGCACATAGGATGGCACACGAATGTGCATTCTTATACAACTTGTTTGTAACGGTCTGTCTTCATATGAAGGAGGAAAAATATGAATTTCTCATTATGGAATTTTAAAGAGTGGTTTGACTGTCTCGGAATTGATCTTTCTTATCGGATCACGGATAATACTCCTTCTATCTCTATGCTTTCCTTCTCTCCGGCTGAAGAAAAAGAAAGCGCATGGATTCTTCCCGGCTACCAGCTAAACGATTCCAGTGGCTTTAATTCTGTCCTTATTCACGGAAACGATCGGATCCTTTTCCCTGTTGCATCAACAATCGAAGTGAATAATCAGGGAAATCGAATGATCCGCCACTATACAAAGTGGGAAAATTCTCTGATGGAGTGTATTATGCAGGATGGGAGCTTATCAGATCTCTTTACACTGATCCAGAAGGAATTTCCTTTTCCTTTTGTCCTGATGCTTCCGGGTGGTTCCATTCACAGCAAATCCAAAGACTGCAAGCAGTCCCTTAAGGAAAAAAACAGGCAGCAGATTCTTCAGGCAGCATTGAATGCTCCCGGAAACACTCCCGTTTGTCGAACCTTTATGTTTGATCCGACTCGCTCTTTCCTCTTCGGAAGTATCATGAACGGAACAAAACCAATTGCAGTACTTACTGCCTATGAAGAGAACCACCGCTTTCAGCCAGGCCATATCACTCTCTTCTACTTCATCAGAGAGATCATCCAGACCTATCTGGATTTTCATACAGAGGTTACTCCTGCTACACACCCTTTGTCCCGCTGGTTCCAACAGACCATAGAAGCTGAAGAGAAAGCTCTACAGCTGCCTCAGGAGTTGACAGAGCTGAACTGGAAAGAGGATGACTGCTACCAGATCATGGCCATAGGATTGCAGGCAGATCGGCCACCTGTTGAGCTTTCCGATCTGTATTACAGATATGCCTCTCTATCTGTCTGCTGTGCAGTTCATCAGAATACGCTTTTTGTTCTCTCGCATTACGAAAAGATTCTCCCGGCAAATAACGAACTCCGATATTCCAGTCCTGCAGCCACTTCTAATATATGCTGCGGTCTGAGTCTTCCTTTTCATGGACTGACCAGAATGCAATACTATCTGAAACAGGCACAGGTAGTTCTCTCTCTGGCACAGACTTCCGGAAAACACCTGCTCAGGATGGAGGATCAGCTTGTCGGTCATCTTCTCAGACAATGTCAAAATATCCCTGAGGCACGTTCCATGATTCATCCGGATATCCTGGCATTGGAAAGAGAAGACAGACAGAACAATGAGCATCTGATCCAGACCCTATATGCCTATTTTGTTCAGGGACAATCCTCTGCACAAACTTCCAAAGTCTTATTTATTCACAGAAATACATTGAGGAATCGTCTGGACCGCATCCAGAGATTTCTGACCTTTAAACTGGATACCGAAGAAGCCAGAGACCAGTATCTGATTTCACTGATCTTATGCAATTCAGAGCATATGGCAATGTAGTTTTTTGTAATCTACTACGTAGTTTTTTGTATCTGTTACGTGCGCTGATTCCTGGCTCATTGCTATCGTGCAAACAAAGAAAACCCGTACTGTTTCCAGGCAGTACGGGTTCTGTATTTATTTATTAATTTATTTATTTTTTTTATTCTCGACCTCTTTGATCAGTGTTGCAAAATGATGTTGGATTGCTTCAATGGTTCTCTGCTTTTTATTCTTCAGGTTATTGGATTTTAATTCATCCAGAATAATCTGATGACGTTCACAGAGTTCTTCCATTGGTCTGTCTGTCAGGATTGCAGTGATATGAGTGAAATCATGAGTTGAGCACTGTTTCCAAAGTCTTAGCAATTGCTTATTCTCTGCTCCTTCGATCATAACCAGATGGAATTCAGTATCCAGCTTTGAGAAACTGCGCATATCGTCTTCTTTTACAGCTGCTCTCATTCCCTCCATCATCTCTTCCATTTTTTCGATGAAGGTAAAGTCCATCTTCTCAAATATCTCTTCTACTGCAAGTACCTCCAGAGACGCACGAACCTTCAGACCATCGATCAGTTCTTCTGAAGAAATCTCACAGACAATACATCCTTTATATGGGATTGTCTCAACAACACCAATCATCTCGAGTTCACGAAGTGCTTCACGAATAGGAGACTGTGACACCCCCAGGTCCTTCGCCCATCTGGTCTCTACAATTCTATCTCCAGGTTTAATCATGCCTGAGATGATCGCATCCATAAGCTTATCTTTTATCTCTTCCCTGTAAAGAAGTCTCTTTTCCAGTTTATCGATCATGTACAGTTCCTCCGCTTTAAAACTTTTCATTCATGAATTATTATTATATATAAATTATCATAGATAATCTATTATAGCAAGCGCGGACTCACAGAGTTCCGTCAGAGAAGACAATGTAATGTCTCTGCTTTTTCGGATTTTCTGACCAATAGCCAAAGCTGCAAGCATTCTCTCTTTATGCATCTGTTTACCGATCTCATCACGGATTCTTTTTCTGCTGGCTTCAAATCGGTCCTCAATGGATACTATTTCAGCATCCTTCACCCTCTTGTCTGAATAGAACAAAACCTCTTCAATGGTAAGCGGAGCGTCTGGCTGATAGACAGCTGCATTATTGTGATTGCCTACAGGCTGTACAAGTTCCAGATAGCCTCTCTTTTCCAGCCACTCTGCGGCTGCCTTTTCATGCCCTCTCCCTATTGAACGGAGCATGTCATGAAGCAAGCAGCTGTAATAGAGGATTTTTTTATCTGTCAGAGAAAATCCTGGTATATCCCGAATCTGCGCCAGCGCAAACTCAGCAGTCTCGATCATATGCTGTTGCTGAGCAATTGTGGTTCCGCATTGTTCCCAAATGTTTTCAACAATGGGCTCATCCATTGTTTCCACAGGAAGGAGTCCAACAGAGCAAAGCATCCATTCTTCTCTTTCTTTTCCTTCTTCCCACTGAAGCTCCGTAATACTTCCGAAAGGAATATTATAATCCATCAATTCATCCATTGCTTTTCCTGTGATCAGACAGAGAAATGCGCGAATCACGCCAGCATGGGCTACAACCAGACAGTCTCCATCTGTTTGCAGAAGTAATTCATAAATTGCCTTATAAAAACGCTCGCCAGCCTCCTGAAAGGTTTCACCTCCCGAAATCCTGAAGCTTCCCAGGTGTTCTCCTCTCTGTCTGAATTCTTCCGGATACAGATTCCTGATTTCTCTGAAAGTCAGTCCATCCCAGCTACCGGTATCGATCTCTGCTAATTCCTCTACCGTTTGAACCGGCACCTTCCAGCCTGTTTCCTCGGCCAGGATCTCTGCAGTCTTTACACATCTCTGTAAAGGACTGGACCAGATCACTCTTATGTTTTTCCTGAAGCAGTTCCGCGTTTTTTCCCTTAAGAAGAAACCGCTCAACCGTCCAACTGCTGCTTCACCTTCTCTGGAGAGCTGAACATCCTTTCTTCCAATACACACTTTTTCATCTTTATAACCCGTATCCGTTTTTCCGTGCCGGATCAGATAGATCTTTTTCATCTTTTACTCCGCTTTACAATTCGATTACTTCCAGATCCTCCGGAACCCATAGGTTCCCATGATAATATTGTTTTCCTTCTTTTGCATATAACACTTTTCTGTCCCGGATATTCTCATCCTCTGTGTGATAGAGCAACAGATTTTTCACCTGAAGTTCTGCTGCTGCTTCACATGCATCCTTAACAGTACAATGCTGATGTCCATAAGGTTTGAACAGATCTGCCTGTGAATCCAGGCAAAAGGCCTCATGTAAAAGCCATTCTGCATGCTCACAATACTTTCTTTCATGTGGGTAATAAGGCTCATCCCCACAGCAGGCAAGAATCCTGTCCGCCCCAATCTCCATGGCGAATCCATACTGCTTTGCCTTGGTGGATTGAACATCAAAGAACGTCGTCTTATGACCGCAGATTTCCCTTGAGTCACCGTCCTGTACCTCCACCAGATGGATTCTTTTACCAATCTGCCCTGTACTTTTTTTACTTAACAGCATCCGGGAGATCGTATCGATCATTCCCAGCACCTCTCCATGTCCATATATTCTTACATCGCTCTCCGGAATTGTTCCACTCGTCATCTGCTGACCGATCACCCGGACCAGCCAGATAATGCCCGTGATATGGTCTACATGCCTGTGGGTGATAAATATATCTTTTATATCCTTCAAGTCGATGCCTGCCAGCTTCAGCTGCCGCAGGATTGTATTACCACCGCCACCATCGACAAGAAATATCCCGCCTTCATCCTCTAACGTAAAACAGGTATTGTAGCACTTTGTCACCAGTGCATGGCCGGTGCCAAGCATTGTTAATTTCATTCGGTTTCCTCTCTATCAGGTATATATTTCAGCAGACCACCAGGATGACCTGCAGCTTTTACCATAGATATA
>JAKSRN010000050.1 GCA_024403585.1 Lachnospiraceae bacterium
ATGATGTTCAGCTCTGAAGATCCCTGATCGATCATCTTTACGTTTACATGTGCATGTGCAAGAGCAGAGAAGATTCTTCCTGCAGTACCTCTCTGACGTTTCATACCACGTCCTACTACTGCGATCAGTGCAAGATCAGACTCAAGATCAATGAGATCTGGTTTTACAGTTCTGTGGAGACCTGCGATTACCTGCTGCTCTTTTGCCTCAAACTCTTTCTGGTTTACATATACAGAGAATGTATCGATTCCGGATGGAGCATGCTCAAAGGAAAGTCCGTTATCCTCAAATACCTCAAGTACTCTTCTACCGAATCCGATCTCTGAGTTCATCATATCTTTCTCAATGTTGATGGAAGCAAAACCTTTTTTACCGCCAATACCTGTAATAGTATATTTTGGTTTGTTGCAGGTGCTCTCAACGATCATTGTTCCAGGATCCTGTGGACGGTTTGTGTTACGCACATTGATCGGGATTCCCTCTTTACGAAGTGGGAAGATCGCATCCTCATGAAGTACAGTAGCACCCATGTAGGAAAGCTCACGCATCTCACGATAAGTAATAGTACTGATGCCTACAGGGTTTTTAACGATTCTAGGATCAGTAAGAAGGAAACCGGATACGTCTGTCCAGTTCTCATACATATCTGCATGAACAGCTTTTGCAACAAGTGAACCTGTGATATCAGAACCACCACGGGAGAATGTTCTTACAGAACCATCCGGATTTGCTCCATAGAATCCAGGAACAACAGCTCTTTCACACTGTGCAAGACGAGCAGACATCTTCTCGTCTGTCTTCTCTGCATTGAAGCTTCCATCCAGATTGAAGCAGATCACTGTAGCCGCATCAACAAACTCATATCCAAGGTAGTTTGCCATAATGATACCGTTCAGATACTCACCACGGGAAGCTGCATAATCACTGCCTGCTTTATTTTTAAAATTCTCGTTGATCACTTCAAACTCAGCATCCAGAGAAAGATCCAGTCCGAGACCTTCAATGATCTCCTCGTATCTTGCCTTGATATTAGCAAGTGTTCCGGAGAAATCAGATCCTTTTTCTGCCTGATGATAGCATCCATACAGCATGTCTGTTACTTTTGTATCTCCGTCAAAACGGCGACCCGGAGCAGATGGAACAACATATCTTCTGTCCTCTTCTTCACGAATGATTGCGCCAACCTTTTTGAACTGCTCAGCACTGGCAAGAGAGCTGCCGCCAAATTTAACAACTTTTAACATTATAATTTCACTCCTCAATTTATCTTAAAAAGCCAGTCCTTACACTGTAGAACAGGCACGATTCAACGCTTTTTAATTTATTACAAAAGAGAAGTATAGTCAACTGTCAGTTTTTGTTTTTTTTGTTATCTTTTCTTAATCTTCTCCCACGGCTTTCTCAGAAACACCCGTCTGATATATCGGAATGTCTCCTTCTCTCCCTGATCCGCCAGCATTTTCAAAAGAAATTCCAGCTGGTCCCGGCAGTCCTTATGAACGAACCACAATTGCTCATGCCCTTTCATGTAGTACTCGTAAGGGGAGGCGTCTGTGTAAGCATCGCCCTGATAGGTCTTGCAGGCAGCGATCCTGTCTGCCACCATCTCGGCCACATACTTTTGTGGTATCTTCATTCCGGTAATGATCGTATCACAATTGATGCCATAATCGATCCAGTACTCAAAGTGGTGTTTGTTCCTGCCCTTGTGGTGGAGCCATGCAAGAGAGACACCTGTATCCTCACGCTCAGCATTGTTAGGGCTGCGGTTGCCCTGCCAATAGCGGCAGCCCTTGAGAAATTCTGTCGGTGAGTACTTGCTCAGATCGTGGGCGATCCCCTGACGGATCAGGCCCATTTTGAAACAATTCTTTGTCACCTCTATTTTGTGCTGTGTTATGGTCTGAAAATGTTCTTTGATATACATATCTCTATCCTGTATGATTCCATGGATTATTTTCCAATCAGTACAACAACGGATCTTGCGGCAACAGAAACCTTTTTGCCCATTCCGTTGGAAGAATCAGCAATCGGAAGTTCTTCACCGTCCGGATAGATGCTGTTTGCCTGATCTGTATCTATCTTGATCTTCCATTTTTCGCGGCCGCCGAGGGATGGAAGCGCAAAATCATGATCTTTCCAATCCATGTTGCATGCGATGTAAACAGAAGCATCTGCTGTTCCGTCTTCCTTCTGTGCATATTTGCCGCAGTAGAGCTGACCCAGAATATGGCTTTCCGGATAGAAGCCCTTCACCCAGGCACGCTCACTGTGATAAGAAAGATCCGGGAGTCCGAAACCAAATTTATCTCTATGGGTGATCTCGTGCACCTGATGCAGTACCGGATGCTCTTTTCTGAATGCAAGTACTTCTTTTACAAACTTCTGCAAGAGAACAGAATCCTTTTTCTTCTTCCAGCTGACCCATCCGAGCTCATTGTCCTGGCACCAGGCGTTATTATTACCGTTCTGGGTATTCATGATCTCGTCACCTGCGTAGATCATAGGAATTCCCTGGCTGGTCACCAGCATCAGAAATGCATTCTTCAGCTGTTTCAGACGAAGGGCATTGATGGATTTCTTTGTAGAAGGTCCCTCCACTCCGCAGTTCCAGGAGAAGTTGTCCAGTGTTCCGTCCTGGTTATTCTGTCCGTTCTCCTCGTTATGCTTGGAATTGTAGGATACCATATCGTTCATGGTAAAACCATCCTGATCCGCGAAGAAGTTGACTGCAGGAGCCGGATTATAGTTTCTGCCGTAGAACCAGGCAGCACCCTGTGCACAGCAGTCATCTCCCTTCAGGAAACGACGCATATGATTTGCGTAGGAACGGTTATATTCCACCAGATTTCTCTGGTATGGTTTCTGGGCTTTGGTTACGCCGAAGGATACAGGATGCACCTCTTTGCTTCCCCAGTAGGTTACATCTGTCTGCTCCATAAGCTCAGGGCTGTAGCCGGCATAGAACAGTTTGGTTTTTTTCAGCATCGGATCAGCGAGAACTGCATGAACCCAGCTGCCATCGCCGACAAGATGGAAACCGTCTATTTTATATGTAGTCTTCCAAAAACGGAGAACATTTACTGCAAATGATGCCAGACAGTCCGCTGAGAAATACATCTCCAGATGAAGCTCAATCCCTGCACGGTGGAGAGCATCCACCATATCTGCAAATTCTTTTGTAGAATCAGCAGTTGCACAGTAGGATTTCTTCGGGACGAAATACATACCTTCCGCGTAGCCCCAATAGTTGTTCAGAGTTTCTGTCGCTTTTGGTGCGATCGGTTCTGTGGCTTCTGCAGGGATATGGAAGCCCTGAAAAACTTCCGGATCCCTTGGCTTGGAAGGAACTACTTTTGTTTCTGTTTTGAATTCATAGACAGGCATCAGAAGGAGTGCATTTACCCCAAGGTCTTTCAGGTAAGGGATTTTTTCCTTCACGCCTGTAAAAGTACCTCTGTGTCTTGCTCCGGATCCGGTTCCCATTGTAAGGCCCTTAACATGTGCTTTATAAAGAACCATCTCGTTATATGAAATATGGAGGGGGGCGGTTTTAGCAGGTTTAACGGCATCTAACAGACAACGTCCGGTTGAAGAGATGCTTTTTGCGTAAGGCCCCGGCTTCAGTTCGCCGTTTACACGATACATATATTCCAGTTTCAGACTCTTCGGCCATCGGAGTGTCACACACCGGATGATTCCCAGATCTTCCTGTTCTTCGAGAGGAATTACGGCTTCAGGTTCTTCCTCCCCCGGTTTATATAACAGCAGTTCACACTCTGCCTGATCCGGAACAGGAACCATAAATACATAATACTCTCCCATCTTATGGACACCAAAATGGACCGGACAGCTGCAATCCGGTGCAAATGGTGAGCCATTTGCAATAATCTCAATTGCTGATTTTCCCATATTCTTTACTCCTTTTGCCTGTCATCCAATCAGACAGGTGTGTCGACGCAGCATCCAGTTTCGCTGCATCAATTAACAAGAACACGAAGGGTCTGAAGGGTCTCGTCTGCAGGTCCGTGCAGAACACATTTTCTCTCTGCACATTTCTTCAAATAGCCAATCAGTGTTTCTGTTATCCGCTCTCCCGGGCAAAGGACCGGGATACCCGGCGGATACGGGGCAACCATCTCACCGGCGATGCGTCCTTTTGCGTCTCGAAGTGCTACGGTTTCTTTTTCCATATAATAGGCATCCCTCGGAGACACAGCCACCTGTGGAGGAGGAAGTTCCTTCAATTCTTCTTCCTGTAACCCCTTATATGGATCCGACATATATTCATTCCGGATTTCCTGCAGAATCTGTATCAGATGCTGAATCTCCTCATGGGTATTTCCCCAGGTGAGAACCAGAACAATCGATACCGGATCTGCCAGTTCCAGACTGATCTTTCCTTTTTCATATAGCAGCTCCTGAAGCCTTTCCCCGCTGATTCCCATTCGATCCGCGGATATAACAACTCTCAGAAGATCCTGCCTTCCAATTTTCAATACACGATACCCTGGCATCTGAGCAACTGCTTCCCGCAACTCATCTGCCAGCTGGAGCGCTTCAGAAAGAAGCGCTTCCCCTTCCATAGCCATCTGCTGCCTTGCCGCATCAATGGCCGCCATAAAGACATAGGAAGGGCTGGTACTCATCACCAGCTTCAGGTTTTCATCCATGCGGTTCTGATCCAGAAGAGTCCCCTGCATATGCAGCATGGATGTCTGGGTCATACTTCCCAATGTTTTGTGCGTGCTCTGTGCGCAGGCATCTGCCCCCGCTTCCATAGCGCCTTTCGGAAATGCTGAGTGAAAATACAGATGCGACCCATGTGCCTCATCCACAAGCAGCGGAATCTGATGCGCATGACAAACTCCCGCCAGTTTTTCTACATCGGAACAGATTCCGTAATAGGTAGGATTTACAAGAAAAACAGCACGGATATCAGGCTGTTCGTTCAGAACCTGGTCCACTTTTTCAGGTAACAGCTCCCCCGCTGTACCCCATGCCTCCTCAATCTCCGGTTCAATCCAGACAGGTATAGCACCGCTGAGGATCAGTCCCATGGTTACGGACTTGTGGGCATTCCTTGGTACAAGTATCTTCTCTCCGGGACGGACTGCGGTAAGGATCATAGCTTCGTTGCCACAGGTCGTACCGTTTACCAGAAAGAAACATCTATCGCTGCCAAATAATTGTGCGGCCAGCTGCTGCGCTTCCAGAATAGGCCCCTCTGCATGGTGCAGATCATCAAGATTGTCCGTTTCCGTCAGATCATAGCGAAACAGACCTTCTCCATACTGCTCTTTCAATGCCGGATTCATTCCTCTCTCAAATCGATGTCCGGGAATACAAAAATAGCCTTTGTTTTCATCCGCAAATGCTTTCGTCATCTCAAGAACAGGCATCCTGCTCTGTTTATTTTTCATCTCTTCCGATAATTGTCGCATTATTCTTATGTCCCTTCCTTTTTTCAATCGAGCAGGCCACCTCTACTCGATATGTATACACAAAAAGAAGACGCTAAGGAGCACCTTAACGTCTTCATTGTAGCATTTTAAAGAATAAACTGTCAATCAACGACCGTTACATAACGGAATTTTTTAACAATTTGCAAAAATGGCTGAATATTTGATATTTTTGACGAATTAGTCACATTTGATCTCGTGGATCCATCCCTCTGGACCTTCAACAGTACCCATCTGGATTCCTGTCAGTGTCTCGTACAGTTTTCTTGTGACTGGTCCCATATCCTCCATACCAGCTGGGAAGAAGATCTCTTTTCCATGATCGTTTACGCAGCCTACAGGAGAAATTACAGCAGCTGTTCCGCAAAGACCGCACTCTGCGAAATCTGCCAGCTCCTCTTTGTAAACCTCTCTCTCCTCAACCTCAAGACCAAGGATATCTTTAGCAACAACCATCAGAGAACGACGTGTGATGGATGGAAGGATTGTGTCGGATTTTGGTGTAACTACTTTGCCGTCTTTTGTAACGAACAGGAAGTTAGCTCCGCCTGTCTCCTCAACTTTTGTTCTTGTAGCTGCATCCAGGTACATATTCTCAGCGAATCCAGCCTCATGTGCATCATCAATTGCATACAGAGACATAGCATAGTTCAGACCAGCTTTGATGTGACCTGTTCCGTGTGGTGCTGCACGATCATAATCACAAACACGGATTGTGATCGGTTTAGCGCCGCCTTTGAAGTATGGTCCTACTGGTGTAGCAAAAAGACGATACTGATAGCTTGGAGCTGGTTTAACACCGATTACAGGACCGGATCCAAAGATAAATGGACGAAGGTACATAGTAGCACCTGTTCCGTATGGTGGAACAAACTCAGCGTTTGCACGTACAACTTCCTCTACGGATTTGATAAACATTCCTTCTGGAAGTGCAGGAATACGAAGTCTGTCACAGGAATCTTTCAGACGAGCGTCATTCAGGTCAGGACGGAAAACAACGATTCTTCCATCAACTGTAGTATATGCTTTCAGACCCTCGAAACATGTCTGAGCATACTGCAGAACACCTGCACACTCATTGATCACAATATTTGCATCCTCAGTCATAGCGCCTTCGTCCCAGGAACCATTATCCCAATTAGCTACGAAACGTGCGTTAGTCTGTTTATAGGAAAAGTCCATGCTTCCCCAATCAAGATCAGCTTTTTTCATAATTATAGTTAACTCCTTTCGAATTATTATACAATCTTTTACCATGTTACACCTTTAAAGTGTCAATTTCAAGTTTATTTTCTTAGTAACCATTGTCATAAACAAACGTCTGTAGAGTAAAGATCCGAATTCCCCTGCCCCCTTCCTACGTCTTCACGCCCTTGTGGAAAGGAATGAGGAAAGGAATGCATGTCGTGTTCAGGTTGCGAAAATCGCTGATTTCTGTTACACTATTACAAATTGCAGTTAGCATACTGCAGAAATCCTGATTAACAGAAAGTTGAGGAATAGAAACATGAGCGAATTCAATAACCAGTCCGCAGGATGCACCAGCGATTGCAGCACCTGTACAAGCGGATGTGAGTCCTCCGGAATCACCGCTGACAGCCCAACAGTAACCCTTACACTGGATGATGACACAGAAGTTACCTGTGCAGTACTGAATATCTTTGCAGTCAATACCAACGAGTACATTGCCCTTCTTCCACTGGATGAGAACGGCCAGAGTGCTACAGGTGAAGTTTACCTGTATCGTTACCTGAAGAGCGATAACGGCGATCCTGCACTTGATAACATCGAGGATGATGATGAGTACATGGAGGCAGCTAATGCATTCAATTCTCTGATGGAGAAGCTGAACTTCGAAGAGAATCCACTGGATGGAATCGTTGAAGGCGAGTAATCCAAGGGGATCTTAAACAAACAATCAAAGAGAGTAACATTGCGAAAAACGGACAGCTTCAACTGTCCGTTTTTTGATATCGTTCCTTATCTTCCAGTCAATCACGATCTTCCAAGAGATTCAGGTAATCCAAAGAACACTTCTTACTTTGTTCCCGTACTTCCAAATCCGCCTCTGTCGCTTCCGTCCAGCGCTCCTTCTACAAACTGAATCACCGGCTGGTGCTTCATAATACGGAACTGGCAGATTCTCTCATTCTTCTGGATCTTTGTATCACGAATCGCATATACCGGCATTCTCCACCAGTCATTCGGTCCGCAGTAAGATTCATCAATGACGCCCATATGGTTGGTCTGGATAATACCGAAGTTTTTGAAAGTACTGCTTCTTGGTACGATATGTGCCTCGTAGCCTTCCGGAAGCTGCATAGCGATACCCAGATGGATGAGTTTGAACTCTCCTGCTTTCAGCTCCACATCTTCAGCAGCACGCAGGTCGATCCAGTCGGATTTTCCATCGATGTATCTCAGTCTTTCAATTTCATCGTTTAAATATTGAATACGGATTGTTTCCATTCTTCTTTCCTCCCGCCTGTAAAGCAGAAAAGACACCAGCCGGTCTGCATTTCCGGCAGATCTGACCGATGTCTTTTCTTATAGGATCAGAGAACTATTTCTCTGATTGTTTCATTACTTAAGCCTTTGGGCAATCTTTGATAGAGAAGCTGATTCTTCCCATCTTATCTTTTCCAAGACATACAACTCTTACAACATCGCCCAGTGTCAGAACATCCTCAACATGGTTGATTCTCTCTTTAGCGATCTTGGAGATGTGAACCATTCCCTCTTTGCCTGGAGCGAACTCGATGAATGCACCGAACTCTTTGATGCTTACAACTTTACCTGTGAAGATCTGGCCCTCTTTGAACTCAGTTGTAATGATGTTGATGTAGTTGATTGCTTTGTCCATCATAGCCTGATCTGTACCACATACGGATACTGCACCTGTATCGTCGATATCGATCTTAACGCCGGTCTCGTCGATGATTGCATTGATTGTTTTACCTCTCTGGCCAACAACATCACCGATCTTCTCTGGGTTGATCTGGATCTGAACGATCTTTGGAGCGTAAGCGTTAACAGTTGTACGTGGAGCTGGGATGCATTTCTCAAGAACCTCTGTCAGGATGTACTCACGAGCGTCTTTACAACGAGCGATTGCTTCCTCAACGATGTTTCTTGTCAGACCGTGGATCTTAATATCCATCTGGATTGCTGTGATACCCTCATGTGTACCAGCTACCTTGAAGTCCATATCTCCGAAGAAGTCCTCAAGACCCTGGATATCTGTAAGTACAAGATACTCATCATCTGTAGCGCCTGTTACCAGACCACAGGAGATACCAGCTACAT
Organism: Lachnospiraceae bacterium; assembly: GCA_024403585.1. Classification (GTDB taxonomy): domain Bacteria; phylum Bacillota; class Clostridia; order Lachnospirales; family Lachnospiraceae; genus JAKSRN01. The sequence continues at coordinate 8,769 of JAKSRN010000050.1, forward strand.
GAGCTTTGATCGGAACACCTGCTGCCATAAGAGACATAGAGGAAGAACATACAGAAGCCTGTGATGTAGATCCGTTAGACTCAAATGTCTCAGATACAGTACGGATTGCGTATGGGAACTCTGCCTCACTTGGAAGAACAGGAACAAGGGCACGCTCAGCAAGAGCACCATGTCCGATCTCACGACGTCCCGGTCCTCTGGATGGTTTTGTCTCACCTACAGAGTAGCTTGGGAAGTTGTAGTGATGCATGTAACGTTTCTTAGTCTCGTTCTCATCAAGACCATCCAGTCTCTGAGACTCAGACAGTGGAGCCAGTGTACAAACGTTGCAGATCTGAGTCTGTCCACGTGTGAACATAGCAGAACCATGAACTCTAGGGATCAGGTCAACCTCAGCGCCCAGAGGACGAATCTGGTTTACTTTACGTCCGTCAGGACGTTTCTGATCAACAAGGATCATCTTACGAACTGTCTTCTTCTGGTACTGGTAGATAGCCTCACCAAGAACAGCCAGCCACTCCTCTTTCTCTGCAAATGCTTCCTCAAGTTTTGCAGTGATCTCACGGATGTTAGCCTCTCTTACCTGTTTCTCATCTGTGAATACAGCTACTTCCATCTCAGCAGGAGGAACGATCTCTTTGATTGCTGCGAAGAGCTCCTCTGGAATAGCGCAGCTCTCGTATGCGTGTTTCTCTTTACCACACTCAGCTACGATTGTATCGATGAATTTGATGATCTCGCCGTTTACCTGATGTGCCAGATAGATAGCCTCGATCATTTTGTCCTCTTTTACCTCGTTAGCACCAGCCTCGATCATGATTACTTTCTCACGAGTAGATGCAACAGTCAGTTTCAGATCAGATACAGCGTTCTGTGCCAGAGTTGGGTTAACGATGAGCTCGCCATCGATCATACCGATCTGTGTTGCTGCACATGGACCATCAAATGGGATATCAGAGATACATGTTGCAATGGAGGATCCAAGCATGGCTACAACCTCTGGGTTGCAGTCTGGATCTACTGCCATAACCATGTTGTTCAGTGTTACGTCATTTCTGTAATCTTTTGGGAACAGAGGACGCATAGGACGGTCAATTACACGGGATGTCAGGATTGCATGCTCTGTTGCTTTTCCCTCTCTCTTGTTGAATCCGCCTGGGATTTTTCCAACTGCGTACTGTTTCTCCTCATACTCTACAGACAGAGGGAAGAAATCAATACCGTCTCTTGGTTTATCAGATGCTGTTGCGGTACAAAGAAGTGTTGTATCGCCGTAGTGCATGAATGCACATCCGTTTGCCTGTTTTCCAACACGACCTACATCTACTGTCAGTTTTCTTCCAGCCAGGTCCATGGAAAAGCTTTTATAGCTTGCGTCCATTGGGGTAGAAAATGTTTTCATTACTTCCATTTTAATTCTCCTATTCTACTT